>JAIPDI010000014.1 GCA_021737785.1 Deltaproteobacteria bacterium | reverse complement strand
TCTCCAAAAATCTCTTCCGCGAAAAGGATCTCCTCGCCGCAATCAACCAAATCTTCGACAACTATGATGTCTATCGCGAGAAAGCTAAAGCCCTTGCCGCGCGATTGAACGCTCAACCGAAAGCCGACGGGGCACTCACCGCGGCCCGGCGCATCGCGGAACTGCTGTCGGCGTAAAGGTAAACAGTTAAATTGGGGGGCAGGCGTAACAGTTTAGCCCTTTTATATAGGAGGGGTGGTCTCTGAGGTCAAGATGAATTGTGGTATAAGGCGGCCAAAGAGGTTTTGGTATCTGATGTGAGAAGGATTTGAAGAAATTTCCTTGGGTTGATGTTCTGCCTTCTGGCTGTTTGAACCAAGCTGGGTAAAACGCTATATGGGAGCGGAACGCTGGAAAGAAAGTAAGTTACGTGGCATAGGGACATCCTTAAGATATTAAGATTTACAGGGTAATCAGAAAATGATAGATGGGAAATTATGCCAAGATTAGCGCGATTAGACGCGCCCGGAGTATTACATGGTGTCAGGACGGGGACATCCTCTTGAAAACTTTAATTAAAATTGGGTATATTTCATACGGTGCTTGCCAAAAAGCTGGAGATGAGATTAGCCGGCTCGAAAAGAGGTAAATGCTGAAGTGCTTTTATAAGGATATCTCTTCGGCGTTTCGCAGAACGATATAGTCATCTATATTCAGTTAAATGCGGGTGAAGTAATGTTCGAAATATTCTCTCAAACAGATAAGAAGACAATTTATGCGTCTCCGGACAGCACAATACTAGAGGCCATGCTCAAAGCCAAAATCAATCATATTTATGTATGTGGTGGCAATGCCCGGTGTACAACCTGCCGAGTCCATATCATGGACGGATTGGGGAATTGCCGGCCCAGAAATGAAAAAGAAGAGGAGTTGGCCGCGAAAATAGGATTTCCCCAGAATATTCGATTAGCTTGCCAAACCAAAATAAGTGGAAACATTACTATTATGCGCCCGGTTGTTGATGACTTGGATATCGAAATCATCTTAAAGCAATTTGGTAATGCGCCTGGCACCAGACTTGGAATCGCTAAGGATCTGGCGATCCTATTTACCGATATCGTAAACTATACCCAATTTGCTGAGACCTTTCCTGCGTATGACGTCGTCCATGTTCTGAATCGCTACTATCAAACGATGAACGAGATTATTGTGCAACATAAAGGTGTTATCAGCGATGTGGCGGGAGACGGAATCTTGGCGTTGTTTGGGGTAATAGAAGATAGCGAAAACCCTGTATTGGATGCCATCAATGCAGTTCGTGCTATGAACGCGGCTTTGACAGCGTTTAACGGGTATCTCGATCAAATGTATAGTTGGTCTTTTGGGATCAGGGCAGGAATAAACTTTGGAAAAGTCATTATAGGCAATTTTGATACGGGCATGATGCATAAAATTTCGGCTATCGGAGACGCAGTTAATTTGGCAAGTCGGATAGAAACTGCGAATAAGGATTTCGGTACACAACTGCTGATCTCGCAACGGGCCAATGAGGAAATAAAAGGGGTGGTGGATACACATAGAAAGTATCGCGCCACATTAAAAGGCAAGTCCGGTGAATATGTCCTCTATGAGGTTGAAATCTAAATTAGGGAAAATCAAAAAGAGGGGGAAAGAATGGGGGACGATTATGATTTTAAGGGGGAAGGAATGGAAATGACTATGATTTTATGCCTTTAATTAGTAAAGGAGCAAGTCTAAGGCTGACTCATATTTTGTTGGAAAGAAGGATTATGTTCAGACCGCTGAGAATAGGATGTCCGGTAGCCTGGTAGCATGTAATGAACAGGGGCAGACGGGGGGAGTCTGTTTTCCGAAAGAATGAGGATTATCTCCGCTTTATCTGTCCCTGCGGGAAGGATAAATTTGAGGAGATTGGAAGGGAATTCAATATTCCCCGAGGCAGTTCGGTCAACAGTGTTGTAGTTAAAATCTTTGTTTGCAACTTCTACGCAATTTGCGGAAAATGTTTGGTGAACCGCCAAGGCGCCCCGGTTGAACACCCCTGAGGGGCCCCCGGTTCAACGGGGCAGGCGAAAGGACACCAAGAAGTCTTGATAAGTTCGTTCTGATCCTGGAAGAAAGACCCCAGTGAAATCCGCTTCGCTGTCATTTGCATGAATTTCACGACGCAGGTTCAGGATCAGAACAGACCAAGCCCTGCCGGGCGGTAGTCCGTTATTCGGTAATAGCTTTTAGACAAAAAAAAGCTTTGTATCTTGGTGACTCTATGTGAAATTTGTTTGGTTGCGGCAATCAGGCCGCCTTAGGATGAGGGGGAAGAGATCCGGGGATGGACAATTGAGAGACTGTGTCGAGGAGATCAAAACCGTCTTGCAGATGCGTCAAGAGCAGCCTTGACCCTTTTAGCTGACCACTGCTGAGCTCGGCGGTGGGTTTACCCATGGAGAAATCATAAAATGTTATCTGCTAAAATATTGACAGAAATTATTCATGAAAATGTAAAACTAAATCTGGTCGAACCGAATATTTATTCTGTCTATTCATCAGGCCACATGCTTGGCTCCTATGACAAATTTGGCGCAGCCATGATCTATAACGTTGTGGCATGCAATCGGTTTTATAACTGGCTAATGTGGGGGTACTCCACAAGAGATTATGTCACCCTATGTAAAGAATCCCTTGCTTTGTCGTCTGAGGGTTGGGTTCTGGACCTGGCATGCGGTTCCTTGGCATTTACTGCTGAAATTTATGCAAATTGCTCGAATCGTCCTTTAGTGTTTCTGGATCAATCACTAAAGTTGTTGCGAAAAGGTAAATCTCGAATTGAAAGACTAAATGGAAATATACCTGAAAACATGTTTTTTTTGCACGGGGATGCACTTCAATTGCCTTTCAAAGCAAATGTTTTCAATACCATTATATCACTAAATCTTCTGCATTGTGTTGATGACGTAAGAGCTGTGCTAAGAGAATTGAAACGTACATTAGCAGATGGCGGAAATTCAGCAATAACCACGCTGGTACAGAGCAGCCGTTGGAGCACCCGCTATTTAAATGCGCTTTCCGGATCAGGAGCGCTCATTTCCCGAAGCGCAGATGAACTATTGGCCGTATTTGATGAAATGGAAATTCAAACAACCCATAAGATTAAGGGGAACTTGGCCTTTATCAAGTATGGATGATCAGTTTAGTTACGAACAAAACCCGACCAGACGCTTGCAGCCGGCGCAAAAAGCCGCGCGGCTGAAGGCCGCGATGTTGGAAGGAATGAAGCGTTGAAAATATTAGGTCTTAATGGAAGCGCGCGGCAGGGCGGAACAGTGGCTTCACTTCTCAGATTGGTGACGGAACCGCTATCTGTAGAGCATGAAATCGAGTGGATTGATGTATGTAAATTAAATATGAAATTTTGTACAGCATGCATGGCCTGCAGAGATAAAGGGAGATGCGTATTGCCTGAAGACGATGCGCATATCATGGCAAACAAAATTAAAGATGCCGATGCTCTAGTCGTCGGTACACCAACGCACTGGGGAAACATGTGCGCTCCGCTAAAACTGCTTTTCGATCGGAACGTCCCGGTGTTCATGGGTGAAAGCCCGAAAGGTATGCCTGTTCCGAGGCAGAAAGGAAAGCGTGCTTTGGTGGTTACTGCATGCACGACACCTTGGCCTTTCAACTTTATTCTTCCTGAGAGCAGAGGAGCCATTCGAGCGGTCAGAGAGGTTCTGCATTACGGGGGCTACAAGATTGTGGGAACAATAACGAAACCAGGGACCAAGAAGTCAAAGGAGGTTTCATCCTTTTTAGAGACAAAAGCGCGCCGTTTAGCGAAGAAGCTTGTAAAGAGATGACCAACAACCGCATCAACCGGACTCCGCTTCGCTCCGCCGGGTAAGCGAGAAGGGGTCAACTTTATGGAGATGTGACACCTTGACCACTTGACCGCACAGGCGACGCGGTACCTGGCCGCCTGACGCCTGCTGTTGACTCTCAGAAGCAACTTGTGAGGAACAGAATCATGGATTACGATAAAGACAAGGTTGATGAATACACGTTGGCCCTATTGCTACTTGTTTCCCATGATCGGGAGGAAGGGTATGGTGCCCGGGCTTGGAAAGGATTTGATTGGGAGACCATGAATCGTTTGCATGAAAAGGGCTATATTTCAAACCCGGTGAGCAAGCGAAATCAGTTATAATGACAGAGGAAGGGTATAAAAAGGCTACGGAGCTTTTCGAGACGTTTTTCGGTACCAAAATGAATCGCGTCTGAGGATGGGGAAGCAGGTTCTTAGGCTAATGAAAAAGGGGTCAAATTTACCCTTGGCTCATTACATCGCCGGAAAACCAGTCGATCAACTGCCTGGCAATGCTTATTCTGGGAGGGATGGAAGGCAGAAGATCCGCTGAAAACCAGCCCGCGTCGGCAATCTCGGAACCGTCGATCCGCATTTCTCCCCCGGCGTATTCGGCTGTGAAGGCAATCATGAGAGAATCAGGGAAAGGCCACGGTTGGCTGCCGAAATAGCGAACATTTTTGACCTCGATTCCCACCTCTTCCCGGACTTCTCGCTTTACGCACTCCTCCAGGGTTTCACCGGGTTCCACAAATCCCGCAAGGACGCTATAGAATTTTCCTGGAAATCGCTTTGAGTGGGCAAGGAGAATCAGATCTCCCTTTCGCACGGCCACGATCATGGCCGGGGAAAGCCTCGGGTAGTTGATCAGACCGCATCGGGGGCAGATCCTGGCCCGTTCGTCGGCCTTCTTTTCGGTGGTGTTCCCGCATCTGCCGCAGTAACGATGGTTCCGGCTCCAGTGTACCAGTTGGTTCGCAACGCCCGCGGCCCGGATCATATCCTCTTCAAAAGAGGAGAAGAGTTCCCTAAGCCCTATGAATCCGAAGGTATCGGAACGTAAGGTTGCATCCTCCACTTCTCCGAGATAACATTGTCGGTCGTCCAATGAGCCAAAAAACTGTTCCTTCAACAGGGGCAGGTTCAATTCTTCCAGGTCCGGTGACCGGAGAATGGCATAACTGTCTTTATTACATCTTACCAGAAGGCGCTGATGATGAAACAAAAACCACAGCGCCGTCTTGGTCTCTTTGGATGGCGGTTCGATGTTTAATACAAACGGCATGTCATATCCTTGCTTTCGGCGAATTCAGCGCCCATCGCGATGAAAATCATTTTCCGGGCGTTTCCACTGCCTCCCATGGGTCTTCCTGGCCCGGCAGTGTACCCGAAGCCGAACAGGCTATCAACCCAAAAAAGTCCGTGGGCTGCGGGACATCCATAAGAAACTAAATAACTTAACAGATATGGAATAAAGGGGTCTACGCTTGGCCCATTTTCTGCGCTGGTGTAAAGAAGGATTATGACCAGACCGCTGAGAATGGAATATCCGGGTGCTTGGTACCGTGTAGCGAACAGGCGGCAGACGGGGGGAGTCTGTTTTCCGAAAGAATGAGGATTATCTATAGGTTATTGTCACTGCTGGGAGACAATTTGGAGAAGATCGGCAGGAAATTCAATATTCGCCGATTCAGTTCGGTCAGCAGTGTTCTTAGAGAGGATGAGAGGCAAGATACCCGGGGATCGCCAATTGGGAAACTGTGTCGAGGATATCAAAACCGTCTTGCAGATGAGGCAAGCGTGCCGCTGACCTCTTTAGCTGGCTGCTGCTGAGCCCGGCGTTTGGTTTGCCCATCATGATCTGCTTGACTGATTTCCTGCTTTTCTATAAACGAAGCCCCTCTTCACCAGGAATTGTTCAAAAAAAAGGGGTAGATAGACTCACGCATATGGAGAATGGGACGCTGTGTGGCTTTTAAGTCGGTTCTAAGAAAGTTGATGTTAATACCAAACAGCGTACCTGAAATCGACTAGGCTCCTCTGCTCCCGATATTTGTAGAAGTTTTCGGGGCGAAGGTCAAGCCTTCGGCTTAATAACCACGGCCTCGCCATCCAAAACTAGACTTCCATCTCGCTTCCTACAAGTGGTCTTCAGACGCAGTCTTCCCTTCTCGAGTATCTCGATAATCTCAGCTCGAGCAGTAATTACATCGCCTACCCTTACTGGAGACAAAAAATGCAAAGTTTGAGACAGATAAATTGTTCCTGGTCCTGGGAGCTTCATCGCCATTAGCCCTGATACAAAACATGCTGAAATCATTCCATGTGCTATAGGTCCTTTGAACCTACTCCTCTTGGCATACACTGGATCAAAGTGGATTGGGTTGAAATCACCACTCACTGCGCAATACAGAGAGAGATCAGAGTGAGTGATCTCTTTAGAACTCTCCTCAGCCATTCCCACTCGGTATTTCCCCATATTCGATCTCACCGAATTAGTCATTGGCAACCACGGCTCCTTTGGCATCATTTCGGATCAGGAAGAACACTTGCCATATCCCCGGTCAAAATCCTCAATTATAATTTAATGATCTCCTACATGTCTAACATGCCATTTCTTTCCCACTTTTGAACAATAATTGAAGAGTTTTTGACTCGATCTCGAAAATCACTTCAGCATTTTATCTGTATTGTACCTGTGTAGTAGTGTCTGTACCTAGCCCTCAGAGATATTTAGTCATTATTGATGATATGCGTCTAAGACGGAATCCAGCAGTTTTGATCCTTCTCCGAAATAATCTCTATAACTTGTTCTCCACAGGCTATGTCAGATTTTGGAGGTGTATTTATTCGATAGTGTCCACTTCCAACTGTTAATCCAGCATAATGGCCCTTGAAGGGCAGCTCCTTGACGCCGTCTGCAAAAGTGAATTTGCCATCCTGCTCGCCCCAGGCTGAGTTAAGCTGAGTGCGAACCATTTCTGAACACAGATCCCGTGGCCTCCTTGTTGTTGTAATACCGGTTCAGTATCCGCAACGATCACATACCTTTCTGTTGACAAGCAAGGCTCTTCCCTTATTGCCGTAGGTAAAACATCTTTATATAAGCAATTAATTCCAAATTATCCTGAGGTTGATAGGTAAGTCGGCGAAGGCACTAAGTATTGCAGCCTCTATCTCTTGTCTATTTGTTACTTTCTTACCCAGATTAATGACGACGTTGGCATCGGTCTTTCCAGTTTGGAGAGTGTTCGTAGTGACTTCCGTAACAGTCCGCATATCTATGTATTCGGAAAGAAGCTGACGAATCTTTTCCTGTACCGCCAATTCGCGGAGGCGGGGTTTGAATATTTTGCCGACAGTTGTCGTTGGCAGCTCCGTCACTTCAAAGATCTTTTTAGGTTTGGCGGGCGGTTCGGTGATATGTTCGGCCATATATTTTTCGAACTTCACAATATCAAGGTCTTTCCCGGGCGCTCTAACAACAAAAAGAATTGGCACCTCCCCAGCATACTGATCAGGCATACCCACAGCAGCACTCATAGTTACCGATGGATGGGCATTAGCAATTTCTTCAATAGCGGCCGGATCAATATTGTGACCACTACGAATAATAAGATCTTTCTCCCGACCAGTTAAAAACAGCCTATTCTCAGCATTCATGTATCCTAAATCGCCGGTTACCAACCAGCCATCTTCTAACAAAGCCCCGGCATTTTGCTGCGGGTCTTTGTATCCCGGAAATACTTGTGGCCCGCGAACCAACACGGCTCCTATCTCTCCGACATCGCACTTCGCCACAATTTCTTTTTCAATTGCCTTCTGTCTGGCAATCATGAGATCAGAAAAAGGAATCCTTAAGCCGGCCGATCCAAGAATCCTTTTCCCCATGAAAGGGTTACTTGAGATCATTGCCCCCGTCTCCGTCATCCCGTATTGTTCATAAAGAGTCCCGTTTATCTTCTTTTCAAACCGTTCACCGACAGGTACCGGGCATAGGGCGCCACCCGTAAACCCCATTCGCACTGAAGAAATATCAGCATCTCCAACCGGAACATCGGAAATGGCAACAATTGCCGTTGGTACGCCACCGACGATTGTCGCTTTATACCGGGCAGCAATCCGCCAATAGTTGCCAACTATATCCAGGTTTCTTAAGCCATAGGGTGACAAAATTACTTCGTGTGCACCAGCGGCCATTCCGGACAAACCCAGTGATATCGTCCCTCCGACATGAAACATCGGTAAACAATTCAAGATCACATCCGTTTCATCGATACCCCACATTTGCGCAAACGCCCAGGCACCATGTATCTGGTTCCTATGGGTCAATTGCACAAGTTTTGGAGTCCCTGTCGTACCACCGGTGTGAAATAACGCGGCAACCGTATTTCTGCCAATTTCCCTGGAAAAAGTTAAGCGGTCAGTGGGATATTTCTTGACTGTTTCATCAAAGTCATACATCCTGCCATCTTTTACCGGGACACCGCCGAGAACGAATATTTTCTCGATCATATCCGCTTGGGCTATAACTGCCTGGGCCTTTCTCCAAATGTTTGCATCTGTATTTGGACCGGGAACGACGAGGATTTCCGCATTTTCCGCGCGCAACAAGTCGACAATTACATCGGGGCTAAGAAGATAGTTGATGCTGCTCACAATACCTGCCGTCTGAGAACCCCAAATCGTGGACGGGATTTGGTCATAAGTCGGCGAAATAATGGCGACAACACCGTCATTCCGCGTGATCATATCGTACATCATGTTAGCCACACGTGTAATTTCGTGTAATAGTCCTAAATTGCTGCGGCTGTGGGCGGCATAATCTAAATTTCCTGAAGGTAGAACCGTTAAACCTGGTCTGTCAGGAAATAGTGTGGCAGTGGCAGTGAAAAGATCATAGACACTCTTCGCTGTGACCAATTCGTCATAGCGTTGCTTTTCAAGGGATTCGATATCCTTAAGGTCTCTTATTGGTATAGTGTACTTCGTTGTTCTCATCCTAACCCCTCGAACTCAACTATTTTATATTGACATAACCGAAAAGCCCATTTTTAATGCACTGCTGCATACATTATCATTGTCTCAGTTGCGTCAGCAGCGTTGAATTCCTCAACGATACGCCCTTGACGGGCAACAAGAATTCGGTCCGATAAATGCAGAATTTCAGGCAAATACGAGGAAATGACTACAATCGGAAGGCCATCATCTGCAAGTTTGTTAATAATTTGGTGAATTTCAGTTATCGCTCCCACATCTACGCCACGAGTAGGTTCATCGAAAAAGATCAGCTTCGGACGTTGAGCTAGCGCCTTCGCAATCACCACTTTCTGCTGATTTCCGCCAGACAATTCTATAACTCGAGCATTACTATCCGTTGCCTTGATGTTGAGTGTTTTAGTCCAATGTTCTGCCAATTTACGCATTTCACTCATATTGACGACGAACTTCTTTGTCAGGCCGGCTGTCATTGCAGCTATATAGATGTTTCTTGCAATGGACATTGTCTCAAAAAAACCCTCGCTCTTTCTATCTTCGGTTACATATATAATCCCGTCCTTAACGGCTGGTTTCGGAACTTTGTACCGGACGGATCTACCTTCTAATTTTACTTCTCCACCGTGAACGAGGTCTCTCTTTACAACGCCGGAAATAATTTTTGCAGTCTCGGTTCTGCCGGAACCTACCAGACCGAAAATTCCGGTAATTTGGCCAGCGAAGACTGAAAATGAGGTGTTCCGAACAATATTCTGCATCGACAAATTTTGAACGCTTAACACCTTGCGACCAGCTTTTCTTCTTTTCCTACCTTTTGCGCTGACATCATAAAGTTCGCCACCAAGCGGCCGACCTACCATGGCTTGAACTATTCTATCTCTACTAAAATTAGAAGCGGCATCGGTTACTACTATTTCACCATCACGAAGCACTGTAATACGATCTGCTGATTGCAATGCTTCCTCAAGCACGTGTGTTATGAATATTGTTGCAACACCTGCTTCTCGTAAGCGATTCAGTAAGGAAAAAAAATGATGTTTTTCTTCTGGCGTCAATGGAGCAGTTGGTTCATCAAAAATGATTATGCGGGCATTATAATACACAGCCCTAGCGATCTCGACCATCTGCTTTTGCGCTGCGCCAAGCCTCGCTACGGCTACCGAAGGATCAACTGAAAAATTGAGAGATTGAAGAAATTGCTGCGCAGCTATGTAAATCGTCCGAAGCCGATTAAAAGCTTTTTCCTTTCCCAGAAAGAGATTTTGGGCAACGGTTAGCGACGGCACAAGACTTGTCTCCTGAAACACCATTGCGATGCCGTGCGCTACACCGTCTCTCGGATGATTGATCTTAATGGATTTTCCATCGAGGACAATTTTTCCCTTTGTCGGAGTAACGGCTCCTGCCAGTATTTTAGTTAATGTTGACTTACCAGCGCCGTTTTCGCCAACCAAGGCATGGATTTCCTTTTCTTTTAAGTCAAAATCCACATTCTTGAGGACCTGAACTCCCTTGTATTCCTTGGCAATATTCCGCATTTGGAGAATTACCGCCATAATACTTATTCCTTCTCGATTCGGGCGAGTGGAAATGATGCCACCATACCGTCGCCTTTAACAGCCATCAACAACCGGCCGTTATGTTCTATGCAACTTGTGATACCATGCCTTGACCCGTCTGCTCTGCTGTGTAGACTGCCGACCGGCTGGAAATCACTGTCTAACCGGATAATCATACCGTAAGATCTGGCAGGGGACCATGGTTTCATTATTCCCAATTGCTTAACGCCGCCAGATTGCAGCGGTTCAAGAAACGATTTATTACTACGCAAAGTCGGAGCCACCCAGAATTGAGGAGCAATTTGGCGCATCATTAATTTACGGTATCTATTTTCGCGGAGAATAAACTCAATCAATTGACAGCGCGGAGCAAATACAGTCAGCCAAATGCCGTCCCTTTTAGCTGGAGCTATCCGAGAGACATAGCCGGGCAAGTGCCCCAGCACCTCCTCCGGCGGCTTGCTCCCATCTAAAAAGATTCTGAGGAGCCGGCTCCGCCAACTTTCGGAAACAATAAACAGTTTGCCATTACAGTAAATGCCATATGGAAATGCCAGGCCGCCATAGATCTTTGTCTGCTTACCAGTGGATATTTCGACACGCCATACCGATCCTGATGAATTCTTCTCCATAAGATCTTTCTTCCATTCATTGTAATTGTTTATAGAAGATCCATGGGTGACGAATAAGTTGCTACCGGAATCGGCATACATCGCTGTGGGACATGTGGCCCCTTCACTTGGTTCAATGATCTTGCCATTGTTTGGACCATTGACTACGGCAATCCGGCCATCAATTAATCCAACAGCCAGTCCTCCATTTGGTAATCCCGTCATACAGGATATCTCGGCATCGAACCGGGCGACCTCTTTATTGCCGTTATCGACTTCCAAGACTTTAAAATGGGTGCTGACAACCGGCACACCGTTCATCAGCGCAAGAGAATCCGGAGCATCGACGATCAATAATTTGGCAGTTTCCTCCAGTAACTCATTGGGCCTTAACGCCCCATCCAATGGAGGAACGGTAATCGAAAACTCTCCTCGACCTAAATACTTATTTATCATCCTAATCATGAACGGTTTCCCCAATATGATTTCATTCCCGTCCAAGAGGTATCCGCTCCCGGAATACGGATCCGACCAATGCGATTGTTATGAAGCCCGCCGAGATATAAGTACCCCCGATGCTCGCGCATTGACGTGACCATCGGATGATTCTCTCCGCGATCCCAAAATGATTCGAGCACTTTACCGCGATTGTTGAACTTTATCACACAACCTGTGTTAATGTTCGGGAACAACCATTCATCACCGGCTACTCTTCGCGACATTCGCTTACGGAAACCGGGCAGTTCCATCGCCAGATCAAGTGACGGTGTTCTCATACCGACAAGCGCCAGCCAGTAGTTACCGTCGGAGGCTCGATTGATATTATCAGGATAGCCGGGTATATTTGGCAAAATACTTTCAACCTTTCCGGCCTTCGGGCCGTTTAGCCAAAAGCGGCTGACACGGCATCCCCATGTTTCCGCAAAGAAAAATGAATTATTATCATGAGCCATACATATACCATTCGGAAACACAAGGTTCCTAATAAGCGTTTTCGTTCTCTTTGTGGAAGGATCATAGCAAAGAATGCGGCCGTTTCCCCTGCTCTCCAGACAATCCACTGGCCAATCGTTCATTTCATAACGCTTTGTTGCTTCGCTGAAGAATACCCTTCCATCAGGCGCCACATCCAAATCATCGGCAAGACTCAAACGGGAATCGTCGATTATCGACCAAGGGGTCCGGTTGGTTTCATCCGTCAATTTGGCTATTTGTCTGTCTTTACCGATGCTGTACAGTCCCATCCCGCCGATGCAAACCAAAATATTGCCATTTCTATCAAATGCCAGCCCCAAGGGCCTGCCGCCGCAATGAGCAAATATCTCGTGTTGTTTATAATCGGGGGCCTTGAAACGAATAATATCCCCTATTCTGTTACCTGTAAAAAGGTCGTCATTCTCGTCGAGGATAATGTCTTCCGGTCCATCGATTTCGCCAAGTCCTATCAACTCGACATCCTGGAGACGATTATTCGCTGCATAGGGGGATGCCGATCCTACCTCCACGCTTGGAGCCTCAGGAAGAGGGAAAAAGGTTGGAGAAACATAGACTTTAGTTAATATCTTATAACGGTTTTTAACAAACCTAATGTCAACAATTACTGCAAATAGAAGCATTATCCCCAGAAATACTTGAGTGCCACCACTCTGCAGTCCAAGGCGAATCAAGCCGTTAGTTAGAAGAAGGACTGTAACGGCGCCCATAACTGCCTTTGCCGCCGAACCTCTGCCTCCGCCTAAACTGTTCCCGCCGACCACGGCAGCAGTAAGCACCATGAGTTCAAGTCCCACGCCTGTGTCGGAACCTACGCTACATAGCCTCGTTGCATACATGAAGCCTGCCAGAGCGACCAAAATGCCTGATGCAACGTAAGTCAGACAAATGTCACGTTTGACCGAAATTCCAACGTTATAGGCTGAGCGACGTGCGCCGCCTATCGCCATAATACGCCAGCCGGGCTTCATACGGCTAATAACTAAATGTACGCCGACACCGACAATCACAAGCGCCCAAAAACTAGCAGGAATTTCCAGGAAAGTCCCTGCTCCGAGGGCATCCCATACGGGCGAGTCCGGAAATTTAACCGCGATGTCGGTAGCATAACGCAAATACAATAAGTCTACTATTGACCTGAGGATGACGAGAGTGACAAGCGTTGTAAGGAAAGCGCGAAGCCGCATATAGCCAATCAATAAACCATTGACCAGGCCGACGAGCGCCCCGATCAAGAGAGACATTAAAAACACGAGGCCTATCGGCAAACCCGCAAGAGATGTTAGTCCTAGTGCGGATATATTTACTAACGCGAATGTGGAAGCAACGCTAAGATCAATGCCGCCAGAAACCATGACAACCATCATGGCAATTACTATTATGCCAAACTCACCTAATTGCCGAGCGGTGTCGACAAGACTGCCTGTCGTAAAAAAGTCGGGGATGATTGTACCTAATGTTGTAACAACAGCAATTAAGACCAGAAAAGGAATGAAATTATCAACCCAACGCTTCGTCAGGACCTCACCTATAAGATGCACCGGGAGGAAATCATAGCGAAACCTCATCAATCTATCGTAAAAAACCATTGTGAAACCCTCTAAAGAATTAAGATCTCTTAAGCCGGGCCATTAAGGCCCGGCTCCAGGTTAACAACTTATTCCTTTTTTAATTCAGCAGGATCCCAGCAAGAATCAGCTTTAATGGTTTGTTTATTAATCAGGTGCAATGGTGAAAGTATAGAAACTTTGTATTGTCCTGGCTTTACTTTAGACTGTAGCAAGTATGAAATCAAAGCAAAAATATCACGGCCTTGGCCAGGAACATCATAGGAGATAACTTCGTCAAAGGTCCCATTCATGACGTTGGCACAGGAAAACTCGGCGCCGCCACCTGATGTATTCAAATATACCGGCTTATCCCGCTTTGCCCGTTTATTAAATTCCTGGACTGCTGCAGCCGTACCTGTGTCCATTACGTCCCACATTCCAATAATCCCACAAATATCAGGATTTGCTTGGAGAATTGTTGCTGTGATGTTTCGGGCTTTTGTCGCATCCCAGTCCGCAGCTTGGTCCGCAACGATTTTTATTTCTGGATGTTTAGACAAAACATTCTCGATACCTTTCCTAGCAAAGCCACTGGCTCCCGAAGTGATAACACCCTGCACTATGGCTACCTTACCGCTTGTGCCCGAGCCTTCCCCGCAGAACTTGACAATTCGCTCTGCCTGCATTTCACCGATCCGTGTGTAGTCAGCACCTACGAATCCGGAACTTCCCATTCGCGATCGCATGTTAACCGAGATTACATAAATACCAGCCTGTTCAGCTCTCTGGATTAGCTTGGCGTAAGAATTCACATCAGGATTATGAACAACGATTACATCAGGTTTCTCCGTGATCAAGGAGGTAATAGCCTGAGCCCCGGCATCGATATTCCAATTTGGATCTCGTATCGAAAAAACCATTCCCACGTCGGTTGCAAGGCTCTTCAGTGTAGCGGCCCAACCTTCCGTCAGGTCAAAGCCCATGGCACAGGGAACAAATACAATCTTTTTTCCCTTGAGTGCTTGATAATAATCGAGACGCGCAGGATCATCAACCCCCGCTGCCAAAGCGTTGTTAACCATCGCTGCCCCAATAACGACTGAAATTAGTGAGTATACAAGTACCCTTCTCATTCTCATTTGCCTACCTCCTTTTGTTGTTTTGGTTGCTATTCTGTTAACTGAATTGGTCTCCCCTACGAGCAAACGCCTACTCTATTATCCCGAAGTACCGATCGGTTTTACTGCTCTCCCTTTCCAACAAAAGGTGATTTTAGGCACTTTCCTATATTAGTTATAAAAATAAGGAACCCTGTCATAAATGAGCTAGATATCTCCCTGCTGCTCGGTTTGCTCATCGCGGGGATTCATTAAGCTGTCTATGATGATGGCAATCAGCAGAATGCAGCTTTTAATAACATTTTGCAGGGTGTATTGAATATCCATGATGGTCATGCCATTCCAGAGAATTCCGATCAGGAGCGTTCCGACAACAACATTGCGAATGCCACCTCGCCCTCCCGAAAGACTTATACCACCAATCACAACAACCAGAAGCACGTCATATATTAATGTGCCGGTAACCTGGCGTGTATTGACGGAAGCCACGGTCACGGCGGAAATAATTCCCGAAATGTAAGAAATAAGAGCAGACAACGTGTACTGTAAAACAATTATTGGGCGAACCGGTATTCCGAGTATACGAGATGCCTCAAGGTTATCACCGATCGAGTAGATTTGTTGACCTGGCCTCGTGAATTTCAGGAAAAGAGCCGTTAACGCCAGGACCACCATAAAAAATATCACCGGCATGGGTATAATGCCGAAAACATATTTAGTTCCCATCCAGGCAATTGTTGAACCATTCGCCGGCATATAAACAACTTCGAAATCAATTAATTTGAGCCGTACGATCCCAAAAACAAAGATTCCCATTGCCAGCGTGCAGAAGATCGCCGGGATTTCGGCGTAAGCAATTATCAAGCCATTTACCAAGCCGACCAAAAGCGCAAAACCCAGCCCAATAATCAGAGCGACCTCGATAGGAAAACCGTTACCGGCAAGATAAAAGGCCCAGGCAGTAGACATCGCCATAGTGGAAACGATCGAAAGATCAATCCCGCGACCAACAACGACAACGGCCATTGCTGTGGCGAGAATTCCCAGTGCGGAGACATTTCGGACAAGTGTAAACAAATTGTCGGCTACAAAAAAGCGCTCAAGGGTAACGGAGAATACGATAAAAAGCGCCGCCGCAATCCCAATCACAATTTTGTCCTGGGTGAGATGATGAAGAAAGGATACTTTCATTCTACGTCCCTGTCAAACCTGAATGATAGAACTTTGGTGGATGATATTTCCAGTCCCTTTGGGGAGTAAATTTCCCCCCTTTGGCTAGACAAGAGAACGGGCTACTTAAGCTCCAAAAGTCTTAGCTGGCTGTGCTGAGAGGAGCCCTTGCGAAGCTCAGGCAAGGCCAGAGCCTCTATGTACCCTTGAAATCAGGTTTACGTTTCTGAAGAAATGCTAACATCCCTTCCTTTTGGTCTTGAGTCGCGAAAAGCATACAAAAAAGATCCTGCTCCATCTGCAATCCATCCTTAAGGGATGAGTTCAATCCTTTCCGCATCGCTGTCTTTGCGGCGCGCAGAGCTAGAGGTGGCAGCTCAAGCAACTTAAAGGCAAATTGTCGTGCTTCATCCTGTAAATGATCAGTGGGCACAACCTTGTCGACAAGTCCCAGATTGGCGGCTTCTTGTGAACCAATTCTTTCTCCCAAAAATATGAGTCGATAAGCAGGGCCGAGACCGATGAGCCGAGGCAACCGCTGTGTGCCGCCACCTCCCGGTATTATCCCTAAGGTAATCTCAGGAAGACCGAGTGTAGCAGTATCTTCCGCTATTCGAAAATCACAGCAGAGGGACATTTCAAATCCTCCGCCCAGAGCGTAGCCGGAGATCGCTGCAATTGTCGGTTTTGGTAGATCAGCGAGGCGCTCTTGAACTCGCATTGTAAGGTCAGTCAGGCCGTAGGCGAGCGCCATATCTCCCTTTGCCATATACTCAATATCGGCCCCTGCCACAAACGCCTTCTTGTCGCCTATAAGTACAACCACACCAACGGAGCGATCTTCCTCGCACCATGCTACGGCAGACTCAAGATCCCTGAGAAGATCTGGATTGAGGGCGTTCAGCTTTTCTGGCCTGTTAAATCTGACCCACGCAATCCTGCCTTCCTGCTTACACACAACATACTTGAGATTGGAAACCATGTGTCTCTCGCGACTTTTGGTCTACACTTTTATAATACACGCATCTGACTGCGCTAAACCGCCGCAAATCGCTCCCAATGCGTAACCTCCTCCTCGGCGCCTTAGTTCGTACATCAGATTCATAATAATTCTAGCGCCACTTGCCGTGTTAGGATGGCCGATGGCTATAGCGCTTCCATTTATATTGGTCTTTCCACGAATCGCTCCTGCCTTTCTCTTATCTCCCCCGGCAAGAATAAGGGTACTAACCAAAGGAACAGCTGCAAATGCCTCGTTGATCTCTATTATGTTAATGTTGTCAAGGGCGATGTTAGCTCGTTCGAGTGCTCTAAGAGAAGAAAGAGCTGGTGCTTCCGGCATTCGATGTGGGCTTATTGCTATCGATGACATTGAAACAATTTCAGCTAGGGGCGGCAAACCCAGCTCATTTGCTTTTGATTTCGTCATAAACAGGATTGCAGAAGCTCCATCATTCAACCCGGGGGCATTCCCTGCTGTAACCCCTTGGCAACCATAGATGGCTGGAAGCTTTGCAAGCTTTTCAAGAGCGGCGTCTGGTCTATATTGCTCATCAATGTTCAAAACAAGTGATTCTCCATCCTTTTGATGGATGTTTAATTCCATGATTTCATCACTGAACTTTCCAGCCTTCCAGGCCAGGCCATAGTTCTGATGACTCCTCAATGCCCATTCATCCTGTTCTTCTCGTGAAATGCCATATTCCATGGCCACATTATCCGTATCGACCGACACCGGATTAAAATCCTTGTAACCCAATGCGAAAAGGGGATCCTCCATGGTCACATCACCTAGACGGAAGCCTTTCCATCGCAAACCTCTAACGATAAGAGGTTCCTGACTGAACGAAGTCGCCCCACCACCTATTGCAGAGTTAATCTCCCCCGCGACCATGGCGCGGCAGCCATAATGCACTGCTGACATAGCTGATACACATGCCTTGTCAATAGCAACAGATGGGGTCTCAGGTGGAATTCCTGCTTTAATTAGCGTCTGTCGGGCGGCAACCGGAGTGTAAACATCCTTACAGACCGAAGTATCTCCAACACCCCAGTAGACTTCATCTACAGCGGTTCCTGATAAATCCACACGGTCCAAAATGTCTCTCATGGGAAGGGCCCCGAGTTCAAAGAAATCGTATTCTCTCAGCGAACCGCAATATCTGCCAAAAGGAGTACGAGCGGCACTAACGATAACGATGTCCTTATACATCGTGGCTCCTTCCTCTGCCTTATTCGGCGCAGGGCGTCTTGTTTTCATTGAGCTTGGCCCTGTCCTTCTTTTGTGACTCTGAGATCTTCTCCTCAGACCTCAACATTCGGGTAATGTAATACATGAGAAGATCAATCGACCTCTCCTTGCTGTACTCGCGCAGGCTCCAGCGGCGCAGTGAAAGGAAAGAGATGAGGTAGACGATGAGATTTGCAAGAAACCGGGTGTCTTGGATCTTGTACAACCCTTCTTCATTGGCTTCATCAAGCAGACGCTTGAACATGTCGATATAGCGAGTTTCCAAGGCGAGGATCGACCGCATCATCTCCTTACTGAGCGAACCCGACTCCCTGTACAGCAGGATAATCTCATCCTGAAACTCGAAAGTCTTTTCTACGGCATTCCGGATGATGGTGTTCAGTTCTCCAGACTTGATCTCAAATTCATCTTCCTGTAGATCGAATAAACCATGATAGACGTTATTGATCATGTTCTGGTGAACGAGGTACAGAATGTCCTCCTTCGTCCGGATATAATCGTACAGGTTCCCCATGCTGAAGGAGGTGGCCTTTGCGATATCGCGGATGCTGGTGCGGTGGTATCCCTTTTCCACAAAGACCTTCGTGGATTCGTCGATGAGTTGCTTTCGCCTTCGTTCAACGAGATCTTTGTTCTTGATTTGCGTGGAGACCTCGACCGGTTTCTGTGTCCTCTTTTTCTTGCTGGTCCTGGGCGCGGCCATAGGGACTCCTTTCGGATAGCGGGTGCTTTCGGAAGTACGAGCGAACGCTCGCTATTATACGTTTTGCGAAGCCGCTGTCAAGAAAATTTTTTGCCTGTCGCGAAGTTTTTGGTCTTCCCCAACCGCCACGGTTTCTGGCAGGCCAAGGCTTCATCCATCCCAGTGTCCATCCATAATAATTTAACCTTCTGGAATACCAATAAAAAAGCGCATTTTAAGGTAGACGAATCGCCTCGGAGTGAGTTTCTTTGTATTGGGCAAGAAAGCGCCTGACGCTGGAGTAACTTCCCTCAAAACCATGTTTGTGAACGAGGGCCTGGTAGATGGTGGTTCCCTGAATGCAGTCTTTCACCCATTGAGTCACTTCATCGGCGTAGGGTTCAACCAGTGATACTTGCAGGCGGTCCTCTTTACGACCTTGGATGACACTGGCAAGGTCCGCCGAGTCTGGCAGCGGTGTTTCAGGATCAAGCCAGCCATGCGCCAAGGCCAGTTGACGGAGTTGTGCGGACTTTTTACGTCCCATGAGCCCGGATCGGGCGATGGACCGGTCGGTGTCACCCGACCGCATACGGGACAGAACGTGACGATACTGGTGCATCTCGAACCTCCTAAAGGACATAAGGCCACCTCCTGGGATTAAAGTTTTCCAGGAGGATAGCTCAGTTCATAAGGAATGTCCGAGACCCACGTTACGGCCGGATCAACTTATACGAAGAGGATATCAGGGTAGTGGCGCCATAACCCCGATCTTCAATTGGCCCCATAGTGCGATCATGGAATGGCTCCATGGTGGCGATCATTAACACCCGGCATGTCTAACGGTCTCAATGCGTTCCGACGCCGGATCTGCCCCAACGCACCCTGGCCCGATCAGACGCGGAACCTCGGGTCTGGATGGTGGCGAGCCAGCCGACAGGACCGCCCTTGTTTTTAAAGACACTCTTTGGTCGAGGCGAGAAACATCATCCGCGTTTCGACGACGAAGATTGTTGTAAACTCATTCTGCCCTGTGAAGCCTTTGCAACGGCCGCACGGCCATAGCCTGTCCCTATGAACGAACCTATTTGATAAGAAGTGCGGTTCTTACAATCTACATTGCATGGAATGAAGGATGGAATGGTAATCCCAAGTGAATGGGCGATGATTCCCAGAGTGACAAAGAGACCGGATGTTTCCGAATTCGCTCTTCTTTCAGGCTATTGCGTTAACTTTAAGACAGTTACAGCCTTACCAAGGGTGGACAGATAAAATATCCTTCGTCGCTTTTCCGCGACATGGGCAGCAGCTTTGCTGAATTGGAAACTAGCGGTATCCACAATCACATAATTGATGGAAATAGCTCCAAATTTCAAAACGCCTGGCGCCATTGAAAAATCCCATCACCATGAATCGAAAAAAACCTAAAATTTGCTTGACGTGTTTCGAGAAAGGCTGTATTTTGTTGTTCATTAGAAAACATCTCCCTGATATATTCTGACGCAATGGACATAAACAATATAAATAGAGACAATAAAACGGATGGATCGATTTCCATATAGTTTCCAAAAAGGCAACATGTTTCATTATCGCAGGATCGAAAAGGGGAGGAGGCCAAAAGATTCCGAACTGAGAGAAAGATCACTCAGGGACAATTTGGCCGGACGGTCTTTTCCGAGGGCTGTCTCACCAAGGTGAAAAAGTCGGACAAACCGCAGCCAGTCTCCGCTCCCGGAAATATTGCCCGTGACCTCAATGTTACCGTTTCCGACATCCTTCTGAATCGACTGGCCCTCACCTTGCTATCCCGGTCGGTCAGTTGAAAGCAAGAAAAAAAGATGAATGAAATTTTCGTTTTTTTCCTTCATGGATTGGCTTATGCAGGCCTTCTCTTCTTGGTTTCCGCCGGCCTCACGATGATTTTCGGGATGATGAACGTCCTGAATTTCGCCCACGCCGCCATGTACATGTTGGGGGCCTATTTCTCTTATACGGTACTGAGGGTCACAGGCCATTTTTGGCTTTCCCTCGTCCTGTGCCCCGTTATTCTTTTCATAATCGGCGCACTGGTGGAACGGTTCCTGATGCGCCGAGTCCATATTCACGGACACTTGCACGAACTGCTCCTCACATTCGGTTTGGCCTACATCATCACTGAAATCGTTAAATGGGTTTGGGGCAACTATCCTCTGGCCGTCAACCTGGAGGGATTTCTTGCTCAAAGCATAAATATTTTCGGGATTCTCTATCCGGTTTACAGAATCTTCATCTTTTTTTGCGCCGTGCTGGTAGGGCTGTCAATGGCGCTCATTCTTTATAAGACGCGCCTGGGCGTCACGCTTCGGGCATCAGTGAACGATGGTGAAATGGTGGAGGCTCTGGGCATAAACGTCCCCCTCGTCCTGACAGGCGTTTTTGCTTTCGGCACCGCTCTCTCAGGCTTTGCGGGCGTCATCGCCGGTCCGCTCCTTTCAACATACCCCGGAATGGCCCAGGAAATCCTGGTTGACGCCTTTGTGGTCATCGTGGTGGGCGGCTTCGGCAGCCTGGGGGGCGCTGTTGTCGCCTCGCTTCTCATAGGTGAATTGCAGTCTTTCGGGGTGCTGCTCTTCCCCAAGCTTTCGCTGGCCCTCGTTTATCTGCTCATGGCGATCGTCCTCATTGTCAAACCCTCAGGACTGTTTGGTGAAAAACAATGATCTCGCGGAAAAAAGGCACATACCCCTATATCGCCGTTCTCTTCCTGCTGGGTCTCCTGGCGCCGCTTGTCCTCAGGGAATATCACGTGTATATGCTGACGGAGATCATTATCTTTGCCCTCTACGCCGTCAGTTACAATCTCCTGCTGGGTTACGCCGGCCTTTTATCCTTCGGCCACGCCATGTTTTTCGGAACAGGCGCCTTCACCGTGGCGGTATCTTTGATCCACATCCCCGCCCTTCCCGTCTGGGGCGCGATTCTGATAGCGATCCTGGCCACCACGCTGGTGGGCTTTGTGACCGGAGGTTTTCTTCTCCGGCATAAAGGGGCCTACTTCGCACTGCTCACCCTGGCTTTTAACGCGCTTTTTTACGCCGTGGCCACAAAGTGGAGTTCCGTTACCGGGGGCGACGACGGTCTCAGCGTCACGCGGCCGGATATTCACCTGGGATTCACTACAATCAACACCGCGGGAATTGTCAATTTTTATTACGTTACGCTCGTCGTCATCGGAGCTGCCATTGTGTTCTGCTGGTATCTGACCCGGACGGCCATGGGACAGACGGTTCTCCTGATGCGCGAAAACGAAGAGCGCATGAAATTTTTAGGTTACGACACGAACATCAGTCGCCTCATCCTGTTCACGTTCACAGGGGCTGTAGCCGGCCTGGCGGGCGCTTTCTACACTCTCCAGTTTCAGTTTGTCTCCATCTCCGCCATCAGCGTAGAGATGACGACTGCGGCCCTCCTCATGGCCTTCGTGGGGGGGACAGGGACGTTCTGGGGGCCTATCCTGGGAGCTTTTGTCTACATTATTCTTCAGAGTTACCTGAGCGACCTCACCGACCGCTGGCCGCTCTTCATGGGGCTTATTTTTGTTTTTATGGTCCTGGTAATCCCGGGAGGACTTTCTCAAATCATACAACGGATCCAGGGACTTTTTTCCGGCAAAGGCAGCAGCGAGTCTTCATCCGGGCCTGAGACGGAGGAAGTTTCACCATGAGCGGGTATCTCCAGATCAACGGTCTTCATAAGGATTTTTCGGGCCTGGCCGTTCTCAGCGGCGTGAAACTGATCGTCAAGGAGAAGGAACGGCACGCCGTCATCGGTCCCAACGGAGCCGGCAAAACCACCCTGTTCAATGTCATCAGCGGGAATTTTCGGCCGTCATCTGGCTCCATTCTTTTCAAGGGAGAAGAGATTTCCAGAAAACCCGCCTACGCCCTCAACCGGCTTGGCATTTCCCGCTCTTTTCAAGTCACCAATGTCTTTCAGGAATTGAGCGTCTTTGAAAATATCCGATCCGGTGTCCGCTCCCGGTCCGGTCTCAGATATCATTTTTTTAGAAAACCCGACAACAATGTGCAAATCAACGAAAGAACGGCGGCAATAGTCAAAGAGTTGGGACTCGAAGAGGTGATGCACATGCCGGCGAGCGCCCTATCCTACGGACACCAGCGGGCCTTGGAGATCGCCATTACCCTTTCCACCGATCCGGATCTGATCTTGCTGGATGAGCCTACGGCCGGAATGACGCGTGAGGAAACCGCTCAGGCCATCCAAATGATCGACCGCGTGACCGCCGGGCGGACCTTAATCATCATCGAGCACGATATGGATGTGGTCTTTTCTCTTGCCGACACAATCTCAGTGCTTCACTACGGCAAGATCCTTGTATCCGACACTCCCGACGCAATCCGCGCCGATCAGCGGGTGAAAGACGCCTACCTGGGGGAAGACGACTCATGATCAAGGTTTCCGACATTCACAGTTATTATGGGAAGAGTCACGTTCTGCACGGCGTCTCGTTCGAGTTGCGGAAAGAGGAACTGGTCTGCCTCCTTGGGAGAAACGGCGTCGGGAAATCGACGACATTGAAGAGCATCATGGGAATGGTTCGGCCCGCCTCCGGCAGCATCCTCTTCGAAGGACAGGAGTTGGTGGGCAAACGACCGCACCAGATCGCCCGGCTCGGCATAGGCTATGTCCCCGAAGAGCGTCGCATATTCCGCAGCCTTACGGTCCATGAAAACCTGCTCATCGGAATGAAGAAGGAGACCGACGGCGGATCTGAGAAGGCGCCATGGACGGTGGCGCGTGTATATGAAATCTTCCCGAACCTCGGGAAACGTGCAAACTACAAAGGGTTTCATCTTTCGGGCGGAGAGCACCAGATGCTCACCGTAGCCCGTACCCTGATGGGCAATCCAAAGCTGATTCTGGTCGATGAACCCACGGAAGGGTTGGCGCCTCTTATCGTAAAAAAGGTGCTCGATATGCTTGCAACCATCCGCGAATCCGGGGTGACGGTCTTCATGGTGGAGCAAAATTTCAAGGCCGCCATAAAGGTGGCAAGGCGATTCTACATCATGAGTAAAGGGCAAATGGTTTTCGAGGGCGATATGGCGGCCTTAATGGCTGCCGAGGGCGTAAGACGGAATTACCTGGAAGTGTAAGTCGTTTGTTTATTAACCAACAGAAGGAGGCAAAAATGAAAAAGGGAATGTGGTGTATGGCAGGGTTGGCATTTTTTCCGATGTTCTTGGCAATTATGTCGCCGGTTGCGGCCCCAGCAGCGGATACCATCAAACTCGCGGTGATGGAGCCTCTGTCCGGGACGTTCAAAGACATCGGGGACCGCTACTTGGAAGGCGTCGAGTACGCCGTGAAGGTCATCAACGACAAGGGTGGGTTTTTCGGCAAAAAGGTCGAAGTCGTACCGGTGGACTCGGAACTCAAGCCGGATGTCGCCACCCGAAAAGCTCAGGCCCTGATCCTCAAGGATAAAGTAAAATTCTTCTGCGGCGGAACGGGCAGTTCAGTCGGATCGGCCATGTCCATGCTGGCCAACAGGCAGAACGCGATAATGTTCACCTACGGCATGGACGCCGCCAGCATGACCGGTGAGAAGTGCAACAAGAACTTCTTCCGGCCAGGCGGCAGCACCGATGGACGCTCCTTTGCCGCGGCTCAATTGGTCTTTCAAAAAGGCTACAAAAAGATCGGCATCATTGCCCAGGATTATTCCTTTGGCCACGAAGCCGTCGCAGCCTTCAAGAAAAAACTTCTCCAACTCGATCCGAAGGCTGAAGTCATCGCCGAAATCTATCATCCTATCGGAACGAAAGACTTCGCGCCCTATGTAAGCCAGCTGGTTGCAGCAAAGCCTGACGTCGTCTTCACCTCGAATTGGGGAAACGACTTGAATCTTCTCATCAAACAGGGAAAACCCATGGGGCTCAAAGCCAAGCTGGTCTGCTATTATATCAATGACGATGTACTGATTGGATCTCTTGGCGATGACAACCTGGTTCTGGGCGACATAGGGGTGGAAATCTATATGCTTTCGATCCCCCTCGAAAAGAACAAGGAATTTGTTGAAGGTTTTCATAAGGCCATGGGACATTACCCTTCCGGGCTTCGCGGAAAGGCTTACATTGCCACCATGTTCTGGGCTGAAGCCGTCAAAAAGGCCGGGTCAACGGATGTGGATAAGATCATCGAGGCATGGGAAGGCCTGACCTACGACGGTCCGGCGGGAACCTGGACGATGAGGGCCTGCGATCATCAGGCGCAAGTTCCTTACTGGACAGCCGAAATAGTCAAGGACAACCCCTTCTTCAAGCACGCGTTCGTCAGTCCCGCGAAAGAGATTCCCGCCAAAGATGTGGAAGTGCCCTGCGCGGAGACGGGCTGCGATATGAAATAGACCTGAGATTTACAACGATGGCGGGTCATGGCGCAAAAAGGATGCGCCATGACCCGCCCATCCGTGGATTGAGGTGTGCCTCGCG
Source organism: Deltaproteobacteria bacterium (assembly GCA_021737785.1). Lineage (NCBI taxonomy): Bacteria > Pseudomonadati > Myxococcota > Myxococcia > Deltaproteobacteria bacterium. The sequence goes on along the minus strand of JAIPDI010000014.1, from coordinate 75,235 downwards.
TTTAAAAACATTTCCGCGAGTGGAATCCTTCCGAATGACCTCCGGAAAAAATTGAAGCATTCTGAGGAACTCGTATCATGACGACTCTTATCACCGGGGGAGCCGGATTTATCGGCTCCTACCTTGCCCGCCTATTGATCGATTCAGGCGAGCAGCCTGTCATCTTCGACATTGCGCCCGTGCAGGGCCCCCTGCAGGAATTAAAAGATTCATTCCTCTTCGAGCAGGGCTCCTTGTCTCACCTTTCCGTTTTGATGGACTGTATTGAAAAGCACAACGTTGGGCGCATTTTTCATCTCGGTGGAATGCTCTCTCTTCCTTCCGAGAATAACCACTGCGCCGCTTTCGATGCGAATGTCGTCGGCGCCTACAACGTTCTGGAAGCGGCTCGCATAAAGAAGATCCCACAGGTCCTCTACGGGAGCACAATTGCTACGTACAGCAAGGACATTCTCTCAGACGAGATAGATGACCGCACGCTTCAGCGGCCCTCCAGCTTCTATGGGGTCTCCAAGACCTTCGGGGAACTCCTTGGCCGTTTTTACCACCGCAAATTCGGACTGGATTTTCGGGGATTGCGGCTTCCTTCCATTGTGGGCCCCGGCGCCCGGACGGCTCACATGTCCATCTTCAATGCATGGGCCATAGAATATCCACTCAAGGGACTTCCTTACGTCCTGGAGTGCGAACCGGAGTCCCGTTGCGCGGCTCTGTACTTCAAGGACGCCGCCAGGCTCCTTTTGGATCTTTCCGCGGCTGCTCCCGAAAAGATTCAAACGCGGGTTTACAATGTGGCAGGCATCACACCCCCTTATTCCGCACGCAGGCTGGTGGAAATCGTCGAGGAGCGCGTACCCGGCGCCCGCCTCTCGTTTCAGCCGAATCCGGTCGTGGTGGATCTGCTGCGTGAACTGGCCACCCTTAGAATTAACGACGAGCGCGCGCGGTCCGAGTGGGGCTTGAAAATAAATTATCCGCTTGAGGAAATGGTAGAGGATTTTATTTTGGAATTTGGAAACTACCATAACGACAACAAAGAGAAAAATGAAGAGGAATAAATCAGGATGAACAAGAGAATAATTACCGCTGCGTTGACAGGCGCGGTCCATACTCCGAGCATGTCCCCCTACCTGCCGGTCACTCCCAAGCAGTTGGCCGATGAAGCCGTTCGAGTCCATGAAGCCGGCGCTGCTGTGGCTCATGTGCACGTCAGAGATCCCGAGACGGGAATGCCCAATGCCGATCAAGACATTTACCGGGAGATCGCTGAGGACGTGAAACGTCGCTGCGACATCATCCTGTGCTTTACCACGGGAGGAAAGCTGGGCGAACCCATAGAAAACCGTGCCCGAGTCGCATCGACCCTCAAGCCGGAATTGACGTCTCTCAACGCCGGATCCCTTAATTTCGCTCTCTTTCATGTCACAGGCAGTATCTCTCAGTGGAAATACGACTGGGAAAAGCCTTACCTCGATGCGACGGAAGATTTTATTTTTCCGAACACCTTCAAAACCATGCGCCAATTCCTGGAAATCATTTATGCCAACGGGGCAAGGCCCGAGTTCGAGATTTATGATGTCGGCATGATCAACAACCTGGCTTTCCTCTTAGAGGAAGACATTGCCAAAAGGCCGGTATATCTGCAGTTCGTCCTGGGCATCCTCGGCGGCATTCCCGCCACCCTGGAAAACCTCATCTTTCTGGTAAATACGGCGCGAAGGCAGATCGGGGACTTTCAATTCTCGGTCTGCGCCGCCGGCCGTCATCAGATACCCATGTGCACGGGTTCTCTCATCCTGGGGGGATATGCCCGCGTGGGGCTTGAGGATAGCCTTTACGTGTCGAAAGGGGTCTTGGCCCGAAGCAGCGCCGAGCAGGTGACGAAAATTGCAGCCATTGCGAGAGAGATGGGACTGGAATTGGCCTCTCCCGATGAAGCCAGAAAGATTTTGGGCTTGAAAGGGCTTGACCAGGTTAATTTTTAGTCTGGAAGAATTTGATGCCCTTGGCAGCCTGTGTATCGTAGATTCATCTCTTTCAACAGTCGCCGCTTAGGCTTGGGCAGCCCCCTGGCAATGACTCCTGAGCATTTTGACGGCTTTCCTCTTACCGTCGCTGTAGTCCAGGAATTTTCACTCTCATATCTCCGTATCTTTAAGATAACTGCGCGAAAAAAATAAGGAAAGTCCATCCAAATAGCCCTTGACAAAAGTTTACGAATATGCAACAAAGTCGCTGAATTGCATTCTTCCAATGGTTTAACATGCCGTTTCTAACGTTATTTTAATTATATTGATTAATCGTGCACACAATTATGAATAAAACATCTCTATTCGTTGAATCAGAAATCGGTAAGAGAATCAAGGCTTCTCGAATCAGCAAGAAATTCACTCTCGAACAGCTGGCTAACCAAACCGGCTTTACAAAAGGCTACCTTTCGAGAATAGAGAAATCCGAAAAATCCCCTCCACTTGCCACACTGGGAATCATCGCCCGTGTCCTTGGGATTACAATCTCATTCCTTGTGGGGGAAGAGGAACAGGAAACCTCCATCTCCATTGTGAGAAAAGGGGAAAGGCCTTTAATCCCCAGGAAAGGCACTGCTTTCGAGTATGCTTATGAGGCCGTTGCCCATACCTTCCCAAATAAAAAGATGGAACCCTTTATCCTGACCCTTCCGCTCAACCCGAAGAAGAAAACGATTACCCAACACGAAGGCGAAGAAATCCTTTTTGTTCTTGAAGGAACGATGAAGTTTCTCCACGGAAACCAGGAATTCATCCTCGAAGAGGGTGATTGCATCTATTTCGATTCCAGTTTCCCCCATTTCGGGGAATCCGTTGGAAATAAGGAAGCTAAGTGTTTTATGGTCATTTATACCCCACCTGCGGAAGGATGATGTCTTAAGTCATAAAGTTTCAAGACATCGACCATATTTGGGATTGTGGGACGTTCTTCACATTTACATATTTTGCTTGCTGAGTGGGAACAGTTTTATGATCTTATATAAAGTGGAAATGTGAAGAACGTCCTGTTCACACTTAGCGGAAAACCGTTTGTCAGTTACCGTACCGGACCCCAATATTTTGCGCCGCAATATCTATTGACGCACCAGGCCCTTTCGGCTATATATTTTACCATACATCAATAGTTGAGAGTAAATTTAAACCAATAAAAGGTAAAGGAGGTCATTTAATGGAAAGGAAGATTTGGAATCGACATAAAGCCCTGTATTGTTCGATAGCTATTTTGATCTCATTGTTCTTTTTTTCTCAAACCGCATTTTCTGCCGACGAAGAATGTAGGTATTGTGGCATGAAGAGAGCGGATTACGGCCATTCATGGGTTATTATCGAGCATGGCGATGGCTCTAAGGAAGGACTTTGCTCTGTTCATTGTGCCGCCATTGACATGGCGTTACATATTGATAAAACGGTTAATAAAATTACCGTGGGTGATTACAACACCAAGAAGCAAATCGATGCCGATAGGGCTTTCTGGGTAATTGGCGGAGACAAGATGGGTGTCATGACGGCGAGAGCAAAATGGGCTTTCGAAACCAGGGCGGCGGCCGACAATTTTATGAGAGAGCATGGCGGAAGATCAGCAACGTTTGATGAAATTATGAAGGCCGCATTTGAAGATATGTATGAGGATACATTGATGATTCAAAAGAAAAGACAAATGATGAAGATGAAAAAGCAAGAAAAATAATTTACTCGAAACTCTCAACCCAGGAGGTAGAACCATTTATTGGCTCTACCTTTTTAATCCCGGCGACTGGTGGGGCGAAGCCAGGCTTCTGCCCGATTGTGTCCTTATCTGAGATTTAACTGTCATACTGCAAGGCGTAGATAACGGCTATGAAACGACAATAGTGCGGGTTCCTGGTTAATCGAACAATGCCAAAATCATTCTCGAATTGGGCAGGGCATTTCAGCAACGGGTATGGCAAGCGCAGCTTTTCGCCGATCCGGAGACGATTGAGTTTCTATCGACCGAGGACATCATTTTTACAACGTGGAGAGAGCTGAGGCAAAGACTGCCATAAATGTGTTGACCCGGGCCATCCGGCGCTGCAACAGAAATTCAACCATCGGGTCTTGGGGCATCAAAAAGGTTGACTCAGCCGCGACCGAAGGCGTCCGCGATCCGGATGGCCTCTATGATCCCCTCAGACGTCAGCTTGACTCTCACGTTATGGAGGTAGCTGTCTTTATTGTCGAATACCGGGCGAATGGCGGTACCCAGCTCGCTGTCGGTGACGCCCTCAAGACCGATCTGCGCCAGTGTGGTCGGCAGGCCGACGGACCTGCAAAATGCGGTCACCTCGCCTATCAGGTGCTGCGGCCTCGCCTCGAGAAATAGCCCGGCCAGGGTCCCGAAGGCCACCTTTTCGCCGTGATAATACGCGTGCGTGCCTTTCAGATTGCAGAGACAGTCATGAATGCCGTGTGCGGTTGAGAGACCCCCGGATTCAAAGCCAAGCCCGCTGAGGAGGGTATTGGCTTCCACAATGTATTCAAGGGCCGGGCTGACCAGATTGTTTTCACAGGCGATTTTGGCATCTGCACCGTAGGTCAAAAGGGTCTGATAGCACGCGTGGGCCAGGGACATGATGGCCCTGAGATTAAACCCTCCGCACACGTTTCGGAAATAGGAGCGATCACAGGTATCCGCTTCAAACCAGGTTGCGAGGGCGTCCCCCATTCCGGAAACCAGGAACCTGACCGGGGCTTCGGCAATGACCCTGGTATCCACCAAAACATAATCGGGGTTTCTTGTGGAGAAATAGTCCACAATGGCGCCTTCGTCATTGTAGACAACACAAGCGCTTGCAGTAGGCGCATCCGTTGCGGCAATGGTAGGCGCCGCGATATATCTGGTCCCCAATTTGGCAGCAACCACCCTCGCCGTGTCGATCGCCTTCCCACCCCCCATGCCGATGATGAAATCATAGCCGCCATCCTCTGCTATCTTGAATACCCTGTTGATCTCATCCCAGGTGCACGCGCCGCCGAATTTTTCGATTGCGATATGGCATATCCCCTTCCACGCAGGGAGGTTCTCCGGAATGATTTTGCCCACAGCCGCATTGGTGGCGAGAATAAAGACCCTTTTGTTGACAATTTCTTGAATCCCCCCGAGATTCCGGAGGATATCCTTTCCCTGCAAATAGCAGCCTGGAAAAACGGCCTTTCGTATCATGCGTGACGCTCCTTTTTCCTTTTTGCGGTTTTCCTGCCGGCCTCCGGCACCAAAATGGGTGTCGTTGGGATACGCATTTTCAACCTGCCCGGGCCCGAATCCCTATGCAGTCATTATGACCGGCATGGTCTCCTCCTTGTCTCGACCAGGCACAAGACGCTCGTCAGATATTATTATAAAGGTAATTTAGCGCAATTCGCCGATCAGGTAAAGGACATGGCAGAGTCCCCCTCCTGGACTCTGCCTTTATAATTTTGATATGCACCAATGTACAACGAATCCATTGCCTGCCTGGGGCGTGGAAGGCGAGCGAGCTTAACCCTACAACGAATGTTACCGAGATCACCCTATTTTGCATCCTGTCATGCCGGACGTGATCCCGCAAGTACGGGATCTTCGACCGGTATCCAGGACCCCTTATATAAGCACCGAACCAAAAATAAGCCATCTTGCATCTCCCTCTGGCTGGATTCCGGCCTTCGCCGGAATGACGGAGTAGCAAGTGGCGTTGTAGATTAAAAATGGTCAGATGTCCATGCAGCCAGGAGATCCCCGGCGCCCTGTTGCAAGGTCCTTCAATGCGGAAGCATCGAATTGAACTCATGATGCCGTGGCTTGATTTCGATTGACAATCAGGCGGATTCCTGGATATCTCTCTGCGGAAAGGAGTTATGATCTTAGACGAAATTTCTGGGAGTATACGGGTTAACCATCAGAAGAGGATCAGAAACGAGGGGAGACCGGGAAAGGGGATCCGTGGCCCTGTGAGTGGTGCCTGTAACAGGGACAGGGAGAAAAATGGAGTATATGGCTGAAAGGCTGCAGTTTCCAGGAAACGAGGTAGATTTTTATAGAGGCGGATGAGAAAGAGAAGGAACCGAATGGCAAGGAACAACGTCAAACACAGGATGCTGCAATCGCGAATGACAGTGACATGGGAGACAGATCATGCTCGAGACGCCGCCGGCATGATCAGAGAGATCAGGCCTGTGGAGGAGTTGCTGAACGAGATCGTCGTATCGGCCCAGGAGCAAATCCGATTGCTGGGGCGTTACACCGCCTGATGTGAATATGGGCAGCGGTAATGGACCGTTGCTCCCGTTTATGGAGCCGCAGGAAGACTACCCTATTTTTAAGACGCTATCATGGATTTAAAACAGATTGTAAGCGAAGAAAAAGCCCGTATCATCGATGTGCGCCGGGACCTGCACCGCATCCCTGAAATCGGCTTTCAAGTGGAAAAGACGTCGGCCTATGTGGCCCGGTGCCTGAAGGCGGAAGGGCTTTCGGTGCAAACAGGGATTGCCCGGTCAGGCGTGGTGGGCCTCATGGAGACCGGGTCCCCCGGCCCCTGTCTCATGATCCGCGCGGACATGGACGCTCTCCCTGTCAGGGAAGAGACAGGACTTCCGTTTACCTCGACCCATGAAAACGCCATGCACGCGTGCGGGCACGACGGTCACATGGCCATGGCCTTGGGCGCGGCAAGAATCCTCAACAGGTTCAAGCATACGCTCAAAGGGCGCGTCAAATTCCTGTTTCAGCCGGCTGAGGAAGGTCCCGGGGGGGCTAAGCCCATGATCGATGCGGGTGTGATGGAAGATCCCAGGGTCGACTATGCTGTGGGCTGCCACCTGTGGCCCAACCTGCCCCAGGGGACCATCGGCGTCAGGGCCGGTCCCCTCATGGCGGCCATGGACCGTTTTGAGATCATTATCAAGGGGAAGGGGGGCCATGGGGCCATGCCCCATCAATGCGTGGATGCCCTGGATACGGGCGTTCAGGTGATCAATGCCCTCCACCGGATCGTGAGCCGGCAGATGGATCCTTTGATGCCGACCGTGGTCACGGTGGGGAGTTTTCATGCAGGTACGGCCTTTAACGTGATCCCCGCCAGTGCCGAGATATGGGGCACCACCCGGACCTTTGACCGGAAGATATGGAAATCATGGCAGGGCCGCATTGAAACCATTGTCAGGGGGGTGTGCCGGTCCATGGGCGCGGATTATGAATTGACCTATGGCCCGGGGATCCCGCCCCTTATCAATGACCCATCCATGGCCCGGGTGGTTCGGGAATGTGCCGGGAATGTGGTGGGGCCGCAACAGGTGGTGGAACCGGAACCGACCATGGGCGGCGAGGACATGGCCTTTTACCTGGAACAATCAAAGGGGTGTTTTTTCTTTATGGGTACGGGGTATGAGGGGTGCGCGCCTTTGCACAGTCCCCGGTTTGATTTTAACGAAGATGTTTTGCCCTTGGGTGTGGAGATGTTTTGTTGGATCGCGCTGCGACTTCTGAGCTGAAACGGTCTCCTGGTTGCCGAATGCCGGGCGAGGCTTATGCGGACAGTGGAACCGGGGGTAAACGGGGGAGGGGATGAGTCATGAAGAAGATTTGGGGCCTTGTCCTGGCAATTGTCTTAATAGGGGCCGCGGCGGGTCTTGCACAAGAGGAACGAGCAGTCCCGGATGCCCGGCAAATACAGGAGATGCTGGGTGATTTTGAGGCCTACGCCCGCAGGGAAATGACGGCGTGGCACATCCCGGGCATGGCCGTGGCCATCGTGCAGAACGATGCGGTCATCTTCGCAAAAGGGTTTGGGGTCAAGGAGGAGGGCCGCAGTGATCCGGTAACGTCTCAGACGGTCTTTCAGATCGGCTCCACCACCAAGGCCTTTACCGCGGCCCTGGTGGCCATGCTGGTGGATGAAGGGAAGGCGGAATGGAAGGATCGGGTCATCGATCATGTGCCGGATTTCAGGATGTACGATCCCTGGGTCACCCGGGAATTCATGATCGAGGACCTGCTGGCCCAGCACAGCGGTCTGCCGGCGTATTCGGGCGATGCCCAGGCCTTTTTCGGATTCGACCGAAAGCACATCAAGGGGTCGTTGGCGTTCATCAAGCCGGTGAGCAGTTTCCGTTCGGAATTTGCCTATGTGAATCACCTGTTTCTGGTGGCCGCGGAGGTGGTGGAGAACGCCACAGGGAGATCATGGGAAGAGAGCATCCGGGAGCGGATCTTCCTTCCCCTTAAGATGTCCCACAGCTCGTACGACAGGCATGGGCTCATGGAGGGAGAGGATGTGGCCACGGGCCATAACACGCAAGGGGGGAGGGTGACCCCAGTCCCCAAAGACCTCAACTGGCCGTATATGTATGGCCCTGCCGGCGGCATCAATTCCAATGTCATGGATATGACCCAGTGGCTGCGTCTCCACTTAAATGACGGGATGGTGGACGGGGTGCGCCTGGTGAGCGAGAAGAACATGAACTTTATGCACTCGCCCAAGACCGTCGCCCGGTACGATGCCAAGAAGGAGCGGGGCGCCTATTACTGCCAGTCGTGGATCTTTGTGGATGACAGGCCGTACCCCTATGTCTGGCACAACGGCGGGACCACCGGATACCATTCCATGGTGGCCTTCTGGCCCGGACCCAGGATCGGCATGGTCGTCCTGACCAATGAGGCCTCCAACCAGCTTGCCGAGGCCCTGCCCCAGTACTTTGCCGATCTCTATTTCGGAAACCCCAAGAAGGATCACAGCCGGGAAGCCCTGGATGCCTTCAACCAGGCCAGGGCCGGGGCCGTTGCGGAGGCGCCCGGGCGGCCGGCCGCGGTGAGCCCGGCCCTGGCCCTTCATCGCTATGCCGGGGTCTACAGAAATGCGGTATATGAGGATGCGACGGTGACCGCCGAAAACGGGTCGCTGACGGTCCTGCTGGGACCGGCGCGTTTCGCGTTGTCGCTTGCCCATTGGGACAGGGATGTCTTTGTGTATTCGGTTCCCCTGTTTGGAGACGATTCCGATGGGTTTGTCCGGTTTGCGCAGGCGGCAGATGGTTCCATAACCCAGATGACCATCGATCTGCTGGAAGACGATGGCTGCGGCGTGTTTGAGCGGAATGACGCTTCGTGAGGGCTGCGAAGGAAGAATGCGGACTATGTTCTTATGCCTTTCTCCGAGTGAGGGCTTCAAGAGCCCATAAGTTTCTAAATTGACAGCGATATTTGAACGAGATAAACTCACAAGTTATGCCAAGTTACCAAGACTTGATGCACCTGGTTGGGTTGCATCATTTAATGATCAGGGAAGTGATCGCTCCGGCCAACAGTTTTCAGAATAAATGATATTCAAACTTGGAAAATTAGGGGAGGTACCACCAACCTCCGCCAACTCCATAAGATTGCCTTAATTTCCACCTTGACAAAGTTAACCCGCGTGTTAACATGACAAAAGATGCGAAAAATACTGTTCTATAAGACAGCATCAGGTCAAAATCCCATTGAAGATTTTCTTGATAGCCTTTCTTCGAAGCAGGCGCGGAAAGTAACCTGGATTTTGAAGCTCTTAGAAGATCTTGAGCGAGTGCCATCAACTTATTTCAAGAAAATGGTAAATACTCAAGATCTCTGGGAAGTTAGGGCTGTCGTAGGGCGAAATATTTTTCGCCTGATCGGTTTTTTTGATGGTCCTAATTTGGTTGTTTTGACTCATGCCTTTCAAAAGAAGACTCAAAAGACACCTAAGCAAGCCATCAAAATTGCTGAAGAGAGGAAAAGGGAATATTTCAGGAGGAAAAGAAATGAGTGATCTTAATAAATATATAGAAAAAAGAAGGTCTATGGATGCAAAGTTCGCAGAGAACTTTGAATCAGGATACGAGCAATTCAAGATCGGCGTAATATTGAAACAGGCGCGTGAAGAGGCGGGTTTTACACAAGAACAACTCGCTGTAAAATTGAATACTAAAAAATCCGCTATCTCAAGAATTGAAAATCATGCAGAAGATATAAAACTCTCTACTTTGGAAAAATTCGTCAATGCTCTTGGAAAAGAATTACGTCTTGAAGTTGGATAACGCGAACATCACAATGCACCTATCAGCTTCAGCCTGCGGCTTCCGCTGAAAGGTGATTGTGGTCGCTAACTGCCCGAGGGCTGCGTGGCTGCGGGACATCCCTTACGTTTCTAAGTTTACAGCGATATTTGAACGAGATAAACACATAGGGTATGCCTGGATTACCAAGACGTGACGCACCTGGTGGGTTACATCACTTAATGATCAGGGAAGTGATCGCTTCGGCAAACAGCTTTCAGGGTAATAGATATGAAAGTTAAGGGTACGTCCCACCAGCCACGGCGATGGGCACACAATCGTTGGAACATAAGACGAAATCGGCTATGATCCGTCCCCAGAAGTTGGAAAATTCACCTCACCCTACCGATCTGCATAGAAAATAACCAGTTACGTAAAGGAGGCAATCTATCATCTTGAAAACCATTAAGTTTGCGATAAAGGGTTTGGTGTGTTTATTGGGAGTCTTTTTAATAGCGTCATGCGATGGGTCAGACGGTCAAAACAAAGATTCCAACCACTCGCCAATTGTCCAGGACCTGGTGAGTGTTTTCGACTCAGATCCTGGCCTCCGTGAGCAGGTCATTGACGTGTTGAATCAACAAGAACAAGGCTCCTTCTGGTACGGGAAGACCATACAGAATATGTACGATTTTTTTGATGAATGGCTTGTTTTTGAACCGACACCGGCAGATGCCAGAACGTATATGGATGCCTTCTATGAATTTACAGATTCGACGGCTGGCCGGGCTGCTGTTCTGGAAGCGCCTTTCAGGAATTGGGTGTATGAGTTTATGATGGCAAGAGGGCAATTCATGGACAGTAAAGCCTCCGCCCGTGTGATCCCCTATTGGACAAGCAACCCTGAAGTGAACATTGAGGATTACGTCATCCCGGCAACTGGGTTCCAAAGCTTCAATGATTTTTTCACGCGCAACCTCAAGGAGGGCGTGAGACCCATTGCTGCGCCGGGAGAGAATGCCATTCTCATATCTCCAGCCGATTCGACTGTCATAAAGATAGCCGATTCGTTGACAGGGGAAAGCAGGATTGAGGCAAAAGGCGATAGCCTGCATGTCGATGAACTGCTCGGAGGAGATGAGCTGGCTGAAGCCTTTATTGGCGGCAAGGCGATTTTGTGTATGCTGGGAACTACCGATTACCACCGCTTCCACTCTCCGGTGACAGGCGATATCATCTCTGAAGCCCAGCTTGCGGGGCTGTATTATGGAATGACCGGCGGCTGGGTTGATTATTTCTTTGAACATCGCCGTGGCTACTTTATATTTGACACGGATGACTTTGGCTTGGTGGGGATGGTCAGCGTGGGGATGTTTACGATCAGTTCGATTGAATTCATCCGACAGGCAGGTGATGTTGTTGAGAAAGGAGATGAATTGGGCCATTTTGCTTACGGTGGTTCCGCCATCATCCTTTTGTTCGAGCCGGATCGTGTGGAGTTTTCCATCCCCCTTGATAAAGGATCGGTGTATGTTCATATGGGGGAAATGATCGGCGCTTCAATAGTTGAGCCATGAAAGTTGCTCGATCACCATGAACTTCGGACGTTGATCATCTCTCAGTATTTCATGGAGAGGGGTAAAGGCGCATGGAGGACTTCGCTTTTCAGGACCAGCGCAAAAAGGTTCGCCGCCATGCTCGAAAACTCCCTCTTGAGGGTCTGTCCGACAAGCTCTGCCTGGTCATTCTGGACATTCTTCATCAGGGCCGCGCAAAATACACCGCCATCAAGGCAGCCCTGAGCCGGAACGATCCCTTCGACGCCCTTCTCTCCATCGGGCTTAACACCTATCACGACAGAATCGCCACCCTGCGGGCCGGCATTCTGGACCTGGAACGAAAAGGGATCGTGGGAAAACGGGTGTACAGCAATGATGTGGGTGACTTTATTCCGGCGGTTGAGGCGTGAGCGCAGTGTAAGGGGACATCTTCTTTAAAAGTTTAATTGAAATTGGGTATATCTCATACGGCACTTGCCAAAAAGCTGGAGATGAGTTTGGCCAACATTGGATTTTCAGTGGAGAGGGGAGAGTCCATCGCAAGAACCGTCAATTATTCGCTTGATGCGTGAGTTACTCAATTTCAAAAGAGTGCCTCGCTGCCGCTGCCGCAGTTTTGCGTGGGTTTAGAATTTGTATTTGGCGCTGAACTGTATCCGTGTGGCGGCGCCTCTCGCGCCGCCCCTGTTCTTCCGCTGACCCCAAAGGAATTCACCGCCAATGTCCATCTGCTTGACCGGACTCCAGATCAGGTTTCCCGCCAGGTAGAGTGACCGGCTCAGCGCGCTGCCGGACTCAGCGTCCTGGTTGCCCACGTCCACCCACCCGAATACCGCATTGGAGCGAAGACCCTCCATCCACCAGTGCTGGACGGCGCCAAACCCGGAGAACACCGGGAGCAGCTTCAGTTCAGCGCCTTCAAGGACGCCGTCATTGACACCATCCTCATTCATATAGCTCCCGATTCCCCTGCCGTAGACCAGTTGAAATTTGAGGTTATCCTTTTTTCCTAAAATCGGAAGGTTGATCCTGCTCGACAGAGATGCTCCCCAGCCGAATTCACTCCTCATCCCGCTGCCGGATGCCTCCCCGCAGACATCACGGAAGAGGATCGCCGGTTTGAGGTGGCCCCAGGCACCAAGGTAATTGAGGGCGAGAACGCCGTCCGGCCACCGGGTCCCGCTGTTTCCATTTTCGATGCTGCTGTCAGGATTTTCGATCGCCGCCCAGAAAGCGAGCCGGTTGTCGAAGTCGCGTGCCCATCGCACCAAAGGCTTCCGGGTCTGCTGAGATCCGTTAGGACCCTGGAAGTCGAGGGTCTCGGGTAAACCCGGGACATCGTCCCATGTGGACCAGGACTGCCCGACACGTAGCGACCCCCCGAGGAAAAAGTCATCCAACTGGCCGAAGGCCTGGCGCAGTCTCAGTTTGGGCGACGTTGAATCCGTGTTGCCGAAAAAGTCCGCGGAGATAAAGGTGGACAACCTCCCGATCCCCGTGGGCGTGGCGGACCCTATTACAAAGCGGGAGTCATTGGCTGTGAAGGTTGTCCGGCTGCCGGGCACGTCTGACGGTTTGCCGTCCACAACGATGGCTGAGGTGATAAATTCGGTCGGGCTCGCGATGCCATCGAAGTCGTGGATGACAGAGCCCTTGGCAAAACCCGAAACCGTCACCACCGTCTCGGTTTTCGGGACCTCGAAGTGCATGAATTTCTGATCCAGCATCCGATCCTCTTCACGGCCCGGGTCGATGGCCTCCACTTTGCGAAGGGCCATGTCCGCTTCCCGTTTCGCACCCTCGGCCTCCTCTCTGGTTGCCTCCACCACTTCTTTTCCCTTATTCAGGATCTCCCGGGTGGCCGAACTCTCTCTGGTCAATTGATCCATGCGGGCCTGCAGGGCAGCCAAGGCCTTGGCCTGTGCCTCGATCTGTTGCTGTTGCGCCTCGATAATGCGCTCCAGTCTGTTCACTGCGTCATCATCCCCGGCCAGGGCCACGCCCCAGAAGCCCTTCACACATATGAGGATAAACGCCATACCCAAAACCAATATCCGTCGTTCTTGAATCCTCATGATCACTCCTCCCATCTGCGAGCCTGTTTTTGAGTGAACCCTAACCCTCTTCTAATTTTTATTGATTGATATTCATTGATTCTATATGTTAGTTAAAATTACATGTTGTTAGTATATTTCTATCCTGGTAGGCAAGCAGAAATGGATCGACCCACAACAGAAAGAGATGTGGGCGGCGGGGAAGACCTGGAGAAACTCGCGGCCGTTCTCGGGGGCGAGCTTGACACCTTCAAGGCCCGGTTACTGTTGATGCCGGCCCACGGACTTCTCAGCGGATATGCTCAAGTCCCACCTCAAATACTGACATTGGAGTCGGTCACGGGTTCAACGCTACCCGCCAAATGCGATAAAGGGTATCTGTGGAATTATTCCAACACAGGAGGGCAATTGACATGGGCATATCGGAAATCGAAAAAGGTTACGAGGCACTGAGTCCCTTTGAGCTCAAAAACAAGCTGATTGCCATGGCAAAGGGCAACCGGGAGAAGATGATGCTCAATGCCGGGCGGGGCAACCCCAACTGGGTGGCGACCGAGCCCCGTGAGGCCTTCTTCCTCCTGGGTGCTTTTGCCATCGAGGAAGGGCGCCGGGTCCTGAGCCGGCCCGGGCTGGCCGGGGCCCCTGACTCAAAGGGGATGGGGGAACGCTTCCAGGAGTTCTGCCGCTTCCACGCCGAGCAGCGGGGGGCCCAGTTTTTGGCGGACAGCTACCAATATGCCACAGAGAAGATCGGACTGGACGGAGACGCCTTTATGGGCGAGATGGTGGACGGCATCCTGGGCGACCATTATCCTACGCCGGACCGTATCCTCGAAAACATCGAAAAGATCATCCGGGCCTATCTCGACGTCACCATGTGCGACAACACGCCCCCTGAAGGGACCATGGACCTCTTTGCGGTTGAAGGGGGGACCGCGGCCATGACCTATATTTTCAACACGCTCAAAGAAAATGGTCTGATCAGCCCCGGGGATAAAATCGCGCTCGGCACCCCCATCTTCACCCCCTACCTGGAGATCCCCATCCTCAACGACTACGAACTGGTTGTCATCGAGGTCAAGCAGGACGAGGAGAACAACTGGCAATACCCGGACGCGGAGCTGGAAAAACTCACAGACCCCCATATCAAGGCCTTTTTTCTGGTCAATCCCTCCAATCCTGCATCGGTGAGCGTCGACAGCGCATCGTTAAACAAGATCGCAGAACTGGTCAACTCCAGGAGAAAGGACCTGATCATCCTCACGGACGATGTCTACGGCACCTTTGTCAACGGGTTCAAGTCGCTGGTCGCCATCGCCCCCAGGAACACCATTCTGGTCTACTCATACTCCAAGTATTTCGGCGCCACCGGATGGCGGGTGGGCGTGATCGGGATCTACCGGGACAATGTCATGGACCCGATGATCGCCGCGCTCCCCGAGCAGAAGCGCAAGGCCCTCCACCAGCGCTACGCGCCGATCATCACCGACCCGGACAGCCTGAAGCTGATCGACCGGCTGGTGGCCGACAGCCGGGCGGTGGCCCTCAACCATACCGCCGGTCTCTCCACCCCCCAGCAGGTTATGATGGCGCTCTTTTCCTTCCAGGAACTCCTCGATTCCGACAGCCATCTATACCGTAAGGAGGCCCAGGACCTGGTCCGGGAACGGTTCGAGACCCTTTACGCAGGGCTGGGCGCCCCGGCCCCGGAACTCCCCTGCTATGCGCGCTACTACACCACCATCGATATCCCCAAACTGGCCAGGGAACGCCACGGGGAAGCATTTGCCAAGTGGCTTGAGACCTCCCATGAGCCGATCGACTTTGTCTGGAGACTGGCTCAAGAGAAAGAGATCGTTCTCATGGACGGCGGCGGTTTCGACGCCCCGGAGATGTCCATCCGGGTCTCCCTGGCCAACCTTTTCAAGGACGAGTACGACAAGATCGGAAAGGGGATCAGCGAACTCCTGGAAGATTACCGGAAGGAATGGGAATCTGATCAATAGCCTCACGGAGGTGGTGTCATGCAGACCCTGATTCATGATGTGTTCCAGCTCTGCCGTGAAAATCCGTCGATCCTTCTCTTTGCATCCCTCGCGGCCGGCTATGCCCTCGGGAAGGTCAAATTCGGGACCTTTTCGCTCGGTTCCACCACCAGCGTCCTGATCGTGGCGATTGTTTTGGGGGCCTTGATCCTTCGCAATACCCATCTTGATCTGGGCCTGATCAAGACCATCTCCTTCGGGCTTTTTATCTTTGCCATCGGTTACAAAGTCGGCCCCGATTTCATCGGGGGGCTGAAGCGCGGGGGAGTGAAATATGTGACCATTTCCGTTTTCTTCTGCGTCGCGGCCCTGATCGCGGCAATCGTCCTGGCCAGGCTCTTCGGCCTCAACAGCGGCTACAGCGGGGGGCTTTTGGCCGGGGCACTGACCCAGTCTTCGGTCATCGGGACCGCCAGCGGGGCCATCCAGAAGCTGACTGCCGGGAGGGTCAGCGAGGTCCTGGATCTCAAGTCCGATATCGCGGTTGCCTATGCCGTCACCTATGTCTTCGGGACCGCGGGCCTGATCATCCTCCTGAAAGTCCTTTCCGGCCTCTGGCGCATCAACCTCCCCGAAGCGGCAAAGAGGGCGGAGGCCGAACTCGGTTCCCTGGATCAGACCGAATCGGTGGAGGCCTTTCACTGGTCAAACCTGGTGGTTCCCAGGGCCTACCGGGTTGACAAAAAGGAGGCCATCGGAAAAACGGTCCAGGAGGTCGAAGCCCTGTTCCCGAAAAGGATAGCGGTTGACCGGATCAAGAAAGGGGACCAGGTTATCGATGAGTTTAACCGGGACCTCAGGTTGGATAAAGGAGATATTGTCGTTCTCACCGGGTTCCGGTCACGGGTCTTCAACGCCTGGGAGATCATCGGCCCGGAGGTCGACGACAAGGTGGTTCAGGAAATGGTCGGAGAGATCCTCGGCATCTGCGTGACCAATAAGGCCCTGGACGGAAAATCCATCAGCGAGATCTTCACGGGTCTGGGGCACGGCTGCTTTATCCGCAGCGTGACCCGTCAGGGCCATGAACTTCCCCTCGCCCCGAAGCTCAAGGTGCACAGGGGGGATATCCTCACCGTGATCGGCGCGCGCAAGGATGTGGAGACCCTGGCGGCGGCTGTCGGCTTTCCTGAACGCCGGACCCAGATTACCGATCTGGTCACGGTGGGAATGGGCATCATCGTCGGGACCCTGGTCGGCCTGCTGGCCATCAATGTCGGGGGCGTCCCCATCACCCTCGGCGTCGGCGGGGGCGTTTTGGTTTCAGGGATCTTCTTCGGGTGGCTCCGGTCGGTCAGACCCACCTGGGGGCAGATCCCCACCCCGGCCCAGTGGATCTTTACCGACCTCGGGCTGAATCTTTTTATTGCCTGCGTCGGAATCTCGGCCGGTCCCGAGGCCCTTGCGGCCCTTAAACAGGCGGGCATTACCATCTTTATCGCCGGGGTGTGTTTGACCTGCATTCCCCATGTCCTGACCTGGATCTTTGGACTCTACGTGCTCAAGCTCAACCCCGTCCTTCTCTTGGGGGCGATGACCGGGGCCGGTACCTGTACCGCAGCCCTGAATTCGGTTAAAGAGGATTCCAAAAGCGCGGTTGCGGTCATCGGATATACGGTTCCCTATGCCATTGGGAACGTCCTGCTTACCGTCTGGGGGGCCCTGATCGTGAGCATGGTATAACGCCCTGCCCGAGATCCACATTGCTGAGGCCGAGGTGCAGTCCGGCTGGCTCGTTGATTATTTAGTTGACATGATTCCGGACTGAAAGCAATATGTTGGCCGGGCATCTGATTTTCAGTCGGGCAAGGGCATAAGCTACCGAATTTTATAAAAGCGTCCCGCCGGCCCGCACAGACGGCTTTAGTGCTTTTCATCCAGACCAAAGCACAATCTCCTGATCAGGTTGGCGGCGATTCTGTAGGTGCGGTCAATGTCGGAGAAAGGGCCCGGACCTGCCCTTCGCGGGTTGAATTCGGTCAGATCCATGCCGATGAGGTCTGTTCCCTTTGAAAGGATGTCCCGAAGAAGCCTCGCCATGCCGTAGATCTGCTGTTCATTCAATCCCTGCCAATTTCTGAAACGGACCCCGTCAAGGGCGTTTCCGGCCCCGACATCCATGTCGATCGAGACATAGAGATGGGGGGTCTTAATCCGTCCCAGGATATCGCGAACCTTGGAAGGACTGCTGATGAGGTCCTTTTTGGTAATGAGCGTCACCCCCTGCCGTTTCAATCCTGAATAGAGCCCGACATATTTTTTGATCCGCGCATCCTTGATTCGGAAGGAGCGTTTGGGCGGGTAATCGCTGATGCCGATAATGTAGAGATTGGACGGGGTGATCAGACCGGATTCCAATACATGCCGGATAAACGACGAGGCATTGTATGACCCGGGGCGGTTTTTCAGGAAGGGGTCGGACGGGTCGTACACCGACTGGGGATTGGTCTCCATGTCGTACTGGATGGCGCCGGACACGAGGGCCGCAGGGAGCGCGTCCGTGTGGCTGTCCAGGATGACCAGGCTGGTGTCTTCCGGCCGGTATTGCCCCATCAGTTGTTTTAAAACGCCCCCGGTCAGGGAGTGGTCGACGGCCAGCATGCATGGCGTATGGGGATATACCTCGGCCACCACATGTTCCGCCAGCATCTCCGCAAAGGTACGGCATCCGTTATTGTCAATGAAGGCGATGAAATTTTCGGCCGTCAGTTTCCCCTTTTCCGTTGGGGGGGGAACGGGCCGGAGCCATTCGGGGACGTCCAACGACCCGATTTCCTCCCAGAGCCGCGGATCCACCTCATTGCGGATGAAATCCATGACAAAGGGGTAGGGGTCATCTCCTGCCTGCCCGGGGGCCATGCAGGAAAGCTTTTCCCGGACAGATTCATCTCTCTCGTCGCTGTCCAGGGGGCATCCGAAAAAGACCACCTTTTTCCCGTTGAAGTCTTGCAAGGCGTTCCTTTATCTACTTTGTGCCTAAACGAAAACCCCGTTCAGGCGCAATTGAATATTCAAGAATTGAAAATTGAAAATTGATGCATTCGTAAAAAGTCGTCACCCCGTTGAATCCCGCCGAATGGCGGGACGGGGTCCAGAGTTTTCATAAGCGCTTGAGAACACTGGATTCCGGCTCCCGGTCGAAGATCCCGTACTTGCGGGAATCGGAGCCCGGGACAAGCTTCGCCGGAATGACGGAAAGAGACCATCAAAATTGATGGAACAAAATTTACATGAACAGAACCTCTTCGACATACGGGAAGGCCGAATTGCGGTATCCGTTCGCACATGCCGGCAGCAGGCTAATCCTCCTGAAGTGCTTTCAGGTCCCCGTAAAAGTCCAGGGCCTCGGGGTTGCTCAGGGCGTCCTTGTTCAGGACGGGCTTACCTTCGATGACCTTCTTGACCGCCAGTTCCACCTTTTTCATGTTCAGGGTATAGGGGACAGCCGGGGTTTCAATGATCTTGGCAGGCACGTGCCTGGGCGAGGCGTTTTGTCTCAGGGTGGTCCGGATCCTGTTCTTGAGTTCGTCCGTCAATGCATGGCCTTCAGCCATCTTGACAAAGAGGATCACCCGGACATCGCCCTTCCACTCCTGACCCACCACAAGGCTGTCGTCGATTTCATCCATCCCTTCCACCTGCCGGTAGATTTCCGCGGTCCCGATTCGGACACCGCCGGGATTCAACGT
This sequence comes from Deltaproteobacteria bacterium, assembly GCA_021737785.1. Lineage (NCBI taxonomy): Bacteria > Pseudomonadati > Myxococcota > Myxococcia > Deltaproteobacteria bacterium. Next base: position 55,857 of record JAIPDI010000014.1, on the reverse strand, counting down.
GGCATCCGAACGGCCATAGATGACCACCCCCCCCCGATCATTGATCTCTATGAAATCCCCGTGTCTCCAGATATTGGGGTATACGTCAAAATAGGCGGCATGATATTTTTTGCCGTCCGGGTCATCCCAGAAATAGATGGGCATGGATGGGGACGGGGCCGTACAGACCAGTTCCCCCTGCTGATTGATGACCGGTTGCCCGTTTTCGTCAAATGCCTCCACCTTCATGGCCAGGCACCTGCACTGGAGTTCGCCCGCATAGACCGGACCCATGGGATTGCCTGCGGCAAAGCAGCCGTTGATGTCGGATCCCCCGGAGATGGAGGCCAGTTGGAGGTCCTGTTTCACCTCGCTGTAGATGTATTCAAATCCTTCCACCGAGAGGGGGGAGCCTGTTGAGAGGACGGCCTTCAGAGGGGAGAGGTCGTATGTTTTGCCGGGGGTCACGCCTTCGTTCTGGATGGCGGCAATATAGCCGGCGCTGGTCCCGAAGATGGTGACTTTTTCATCCTGCGCCATTTTCCAGAGGGCCCCCGGATCCGGATGGAAGGGATTGCCGTCAAAAAGGACCAGGGTGGCGCCGACGCTCAGAGAACTGGTGAGCCAGTTCCACATCATCCATCCGCAGGTGGTGAAGTAGAAGATGGTGTCATCCCGCTTCAGGTCGGTGTGGAGCATGAGTTCCTTCATGTGATGCAACAGGATGCCCCCTGCGCTCTGGACCATGCACTTGGGAAGTCCTGTGGTGCCGGAGGTGAACATGATATACAGGGGATGATCGGCAGGGAGCTGCCTGAATTCGATCTCCGGGGGTGTGTCGCCCTTGGATTTGAACGCGTTGTAGGCCACGGCCCTGTCCAGCCGGCCGATGTCGGGATCCTCTTCTGTATAGGGGACGACGATCACCTTTTCAATGGAGGGGATCTCCTTCAGAATATCGGAAACCCGTCCGAGGGAATCGAATTTCTTTCCTTTAAATGAATATCCGTTGGCCGTGAAGAGGACCTTCGGTTTGATCTGACCGAAGCGGTCCAGCACGCCCTTGATACCGAAATCGGGGGAACAGGAAGACCATGTGGCCCCCAGGCTGGTGGCAGCAAGCATGGCGATGACGGTCTGGGGCATATTGGGCATGAAGCCTGCCACGCGATCTCCCGGCTGGACCCCGGCCTCCTTCAGAGGTGCCGCAACCCGTGCCACCTCATCATAGAGTTCTTTATAGGTCATCCGGATGGGGGCCTGGTCTTCGCCTTTAAAGATAAGCGCCACACGATCGTCGCGATAACGGAGGAGGTTTTCCGCGAAATTGAGTTCCGCCCCCTGAAACCATCTGGCCCCGGGCATCTTTGTGACATCGTTCACCACCCGGGTATAGGGCCTGGACGCCTTGATGCCGGCGAATTCCCACATGGACGCCCAGAAATCGGGGATGTTGTCGATGGACCACTGGTAGAGCGGGGCATATTCGGCAAAATCCTTTTGGTACCTTTCATTGACGAACATCATGAACCGATACATGTTGGTACTTCGGATCCTCTCCTTTGACGGCTGCCACAACAGTTTGGCCATAATCCCTTCCTCCTCTTTCTGTTAAATAACAACGAGTGCCGGGTGTAAAGGTAAATTGATTTCGAACTTCACACGCCACACCTGAAATTGCTTTGTCTCAGTCGCGCATTTCTCTGCTCATGGCCTGCAGGCCAAGAAAGAGCGCCTGGGTCCCCGAGCGACCGTGTCCCTGGGCCTTGACTGCGATGTAGAGTTGTTGAACCAGTGCCAGTCCCGGAAGCGCAAGGCCGACAGCCGCGGATTCTTCCAGGGCGATGGCCATATCCTTGATAAAGTGCTCCACAAAAAATCCGGGTCCGTAATCGCCTCGAACAATGCGCGGCCCCAGGTTGCTGATGGACCATGACCCGGCCGCGCCCTTTTCCACGATGTCGATGACCTGCTGCATGTCAAGCCCCTGCCTGGAGGCATAGAGGAGGGCCTCACAGGCCCCTATCATATTTCCGGCGACGAGAATCTGGTTGCACGCCTTGGTGTGCTGTCCGCTCCCCGGCCCTCCCATGTAGGAGATGGTGGGTCCCATGAGCTGAAACAGGGGGAGCACCTTTAGAAAGGTCTCCTTTTTGCCGCCGACCATGATGGCCAGTTTTGCATCTCTCGCGCCGATATCGCCCCCTGAAACCGGGGCGTCCAGGGCTTCGATCCCCTTTTTCTCGGCCGCGTCGAAGATGGTCGCGGCCAGGCTGGGCTGACTGCTGGTCATGTCCACCACGATGCGGCATGCGGGGTCCCGGCTGAGGATCCCCTTCTCGCCCAGATAGACCTCCCGGACATCCTCGGGGAAACCGACGATGGTGAAGACGATGTCCGCATTCGCGGCCGCCTCTGCCGGCGAATCAACCCACTGAGCCCCTTTTTCAATGAGCACTTCCGCCTTTTGCCGCGTCCGGCTGAAGACCGAAAGGGTATGACCCGCCTTCTGAAGATGCCCGGCCATGGAGGTCCCCATGACGCCTGTGCCGATCCAACCGATATTCATTGTCTTGTCCTCCATCTGTGACGGCCTTCCCTCAGGGTTGCAGCCCGACAGGAGATGACTGCCTCCTGAACACGGGATGGCGTCGCCCGTCTGATACCCGCCGAAGCAGTTTACTCGGAAGCCATATGAACCGCATGCTGGGGGAACGGAATCTCAATGCCATGTTCGTCAAAGGACTCTTTGATGGCGCGGGTCAGGTCCCACCGGACGCCCCAGTAGTCTTCCTTCTTGACCCAAGGTCGGACCACCAGATTGACGCTGGAATCCGCCAGCTCGTTTACAGCAATCTGGGCCGGCGGATCAGACAGGATCCTTGTCTCTTTTTTGATCAGCTCCTGCAAGACCTCAACGGCCTTCCCGATGGAGGAGCTGTAGCCGATTCCCACAACGAGATCGATGCGACGCGTATCGTAGGCCGAAAAGTTCTTAATCACATTTCCGAAGAGTTTTCCGTTGGGCACCATGATCTTGACATTGTCCACAGTGGCCAGGATGGTGTTGAAGAGTTCGATATCCTTGACGGTTCCGGCGACCCCCGCGCCGTCGATATAGTCTCCGGTTTTAAAGGGACGCAGGACAAGGATCAATACGCCTGCTGCAAAATTGCCGAGGGAGCCCTGCAGGGCGAAGCCCACTGCAAAGCCGGCCGCGCCGATAACAGCCACGAACGAAGCGGTCTGAATCCCGAATTTGGCCAGTGCCGCCAGGACTGCAAAGGTCAGTATAAGAAAATAGGTCAGGTTCTCGACAAATGAGATGACCGCGCTGTCGGTTTTGGATCTGGTCAGTACCCTGTGGATGAGTTTTCGTCCGATTCCCGCAGCAATGCGCCCAAGTATCAGAATAATGATGGCGCCGATCACCTGCATTCCGTACGTCGTCAGGAAAACAGTGATGTGGTCTACAGTTTCCGACATGTCTCGCTCCTTTCAATCAATGTCTCGCTTCCACATAAAATGGGGGCAGGTAGGTTTTTTCCGAAGAACTATACCCACATACACCTTAGGTTTCAAGCAAAAAGAAACCGTCCGCTGTCGCCTGCCCTCCCCTTAATGTTTGACACCTACTTCTAATTTTTCTATAGTTGGTGACTTGCTTGGGGGGGCGCTGGGAAGAGGCGTGGTTTCCCCTGCGTGACAGGTCTATTTCCCACGATTGGTGGGGTACCCGTTTCAAGAAAGGAGACAATAAGAATGAAATGCCCACATTGTGAGAAGGAGATCCCGGGTGTTCCCTGCCCGAGATGCGGGGAAACCGTCTTTGAGACCGCCAATTATTGCATGGCATGCGGGACGCCTTTAAAGGAAGATCTGCAACGGGTTTCACAGCACGAAGAGGTTATGGACGAGGACGGCGAGCCTGATTTTGAAGACAGGGTGTTGTGTCCTGACGGAACCTGTACGGGAATCATCATAGACGGAAAGTGCACTGAGTGCGGCAGGATTGTGGGGGATGATGGTGAATTTGTCGCACAGGAGACAGGTCCTGTGATGGAAGAGAAACCGTCCGATGACGACGCAGACACAGAGAAGGTTGAGTAAAGGGTACCCAATGTACGAACTCAAGATAACCGACCAGTTTGCCGCCGCACACCAGTTACAGGGGATTGAAGGCGGATGTGAGAACCTCCACGGGCATAACTGGAAGATCGAGGTAACCGTTGCCGGCAGCAAATTGGGCGACGACGGTCTGTTGATAGACTTCAGGGAGATAAAACAGGGGACCAAGAATATCCTTGATGCTCTGGACCACAAATTTTTAAATGATCTGGAACCCTTCAAGACGATGGAGCCGTCCTCGGAAAATATCGCCCGCCACATTTTTGAATCCCTTTCCCGGGACCTGAATTCCGAGCATGTCAAGATCAGCAGGGTCACGGCCTGGGAGTCGGATACGGCCTGTGCGACTTACTGGAGGGATTGAGGGATTTGGGGAATTATAAATGAAAACAGTTTGCCAATTCCTGAATTCCTGAATTCGGAATTTCTGAGTCCTCAATAGGTGTCGATGAAAATAACCGCTTTTATACCCGCAAGATATGCGTCATCCCGTTTCCCCGGCAAACCCCTGGCCTTGATCGCGGGCAAACCGATGATCCAGCATACCTACGAACGGGCACGATCGTGCCCGGAACTTTCGGCGGTCTATGTGGCAACCGATGACGAGCGGATCGCGGACTGCGTCCGTCAATTCGGGGGGAATGCCCTGATGACCTCTCCCACCCATTGTTCCGGGACGGACCGCATTGCCGAAGCCGCCCTGAAGGTGGGGCTTGAAGAAGGGGATCTGGTGGTGAACATCCAGGGGGATCAACCCTCTTTTCAGCCGTCGGTGGTTACCGACCTGGTCAGGCCCCTGATAGAAGATACGACCCTGCCGATGAGTACGTTGAAATATCGAATAACGCACACCCGGGAGATTCAGAATCCCAATCATGTCAAGGTGGTCACCGACAGAGACGGATTTGCCATATATTTTTCCCGCTGCCCCATCCCGTATTGTCGCGACGGCGTCCCTGCCGGTGTTCATTTCAAGCACCTCGGCGTTTACTGCTTCCGAATGGCGTTCTTGATCCGATTTACTTCCCTCGACCCGGGGGTTCTTGAATCCCTGGAGAAGCTGGAGCAATTGCGGGCATTGGAGCACGGCTACAGAATCAAAGTCCCTGAGACCCTGGTCGACTCCGTGGAAGTGGATATCCCCGAAGACGTGAAGGCCATTGAGGCCCTCCTCGGCGGATGAACAATTTTACAAGACCTCAAGTGAGTCCGTAATCGTGCTTCCCCATAAAGTCTGGAAACTGATTCCCGCTTCCCCTGCTGCCAATCAACTTGCCCATGAGGCCGGCCTGACCGCCCTCCAGGCCCAGCTCCTCATCAACCGGGGCATCACGGAGAAGGCTTCAGCCGCATCGTTTCTGTCCCCGGGCCTTTCCCAGATGGCGGATCCCATGCTCATGAAGGGGATGGAAAAAGGCGTGGAAGCTATTCTGGCGGCCATTAAAAACCGGGATAAGATCACCATCTATGGCGATTACGATGCGGACGGGCTCACGGCAACGGCCCTCCTGCGCAACTTTTTTTCTGATCTCGGCGTCCCTGCGGATTCTTATGTGCCTAACCGGTTGGAGGAGGGGTACGGACTTCATGGCGGGGCCATTCGAACCCTCCACAGTCGCGGGACAGGACTGATCATCACCGTCGACTGCGGTATCTCCGGTGAAAAGGAGATCGCCCTGGCAAAGCAACTGCACCTCAAGGTGGTGGTAACGGATCACCATCAGGCGCCCCCAACGTCCCGCCCCGACTGTCCGGTCATCGACCCGCACCAGCCGGACTGCGCCTTCCCGTTCAAGCACCTTGCAGGGGTGGGGCTGGCCTTTTTCCTGGCTGTTGCCGTAAGGGGTGCCTTGAGGAGAAGGGGATGGTTTAACGGACGGACCGAGCCCGATCTGAGGGAATATCTTGATCTGGTGGCCCTGGGGACGACCGCGGATCGGGTTCCCCTGACCGGGCAGAACAGGATGCTGGTCGCATGCGGTCTGCGGCGCATGGGTGATTCCAGATGGCCCGGAATAAGGGCCATGATGGATGCGACAGGCGTGAACCGTTCCGCGGTCACTGCTGATGATCTGGCGTTCAGGCTGGGACCGCGTCTTAATGCCCCCGGAAGAATGGGGGATTCCGACGCCGGGCTCGCCATATTGACGGTGGGCGAAGATGAAGCCGCCGGAATCCAGGCCCGGATGCTGAATGTCGCCAATATGCGGCGACAGGGCCTTGAACAGAGCATCCTCGATCGGATCGAGGAGATGATTCGGCGCGACCCCCTGATCGTTGATCGCAGAACCCTTCTTTTGTGGGGGGAGAACTGGCATCAGGGTGTTTTGGGGATTGTGGCCTCGAGGCTGGTGGATCGATATCATCGTCCCTCACTGGTGGTGGGTACGAGGGACGGCGTCGCGTCCGGGTCCGGCAGGAGTATCGACGGATTTAATCTCTACAGGGCCTTGAATCGCCTGTCTCCGCTGTTTGACAGATTCGGAGGACATGCCCATGCGGCCGGATTCAGACTGAATGAAGGAAACCTCGAGGACCTGAAAAGAGATTTGGAAGAGATTGCCGGGGGCGAACTGTCGGAGCAGGACATGGTCCCGGTGATCCCTGTGGATGCCTCTCTATTTTTGAAAGACATAAGCCGGCAGACGATTCACGATATCGCCACCCTTTCCCCGTTCGGAGAGCAGAACCCCGAGCCGGTCTTCCTGGCCCGATCCCTCGATGTCCTGGGCGCACGGGTGGTGGGGGAGCGCCATCTCAAGGTCCGGCTGCGGCAGGGAGACACCATTCACGAGAGCATCGGTTTCGGACTGGGCCGCTATCATACCCTTCTGGGGGAGCGCGTGGACGTCCTTTTCACGCCGGAGTTAAACCGATGGCAGGGGTCGGAGACGATCCAGCTCAAGATCGTTGACCTGAGGCGTGCCACCAGGGCTAATCCTTGAAGATCCGCGCGGCCAGATCGATATCTTCAGGGCAGAATATGAAGAGTGCCCGGTGATCGCCGGGAAGCGCGGACCCATACACATAATTGATATTGATCCCTTCCTCGCCGAATTTTTTGGCCATTTCAGCCAGACTGCCGGGCTGGTTGTCGATCTCCAGGGCGATGACCGGCATTAGGTCGAAGACGTATTCGCCCTTGGACAGGAGGTCGACCGCCTTGTCCGTGTTGCCCACCAGGAGCCGGATGAGCGCATGGTCAGCAGAGTCCTTCTGCATGGAGCCATAGCTCGCTGCCGGCGCCACCCGCTTGAGCGATTTTCCCCTCGCCTTGAACAGGGCCTGCACATACTCGGAGGCATCCTGGATGGTCAATGCATCGATGTTGATCCCGGCCTCCGCCAGCATGGCGGTCAACTTACCAAGTTCGCCGGGGGCATTCTTGAGAAAGAGGGATATCTCGGTCCTTACCATTATCGGTCTCCTGAATGATTAGAGAACGTCATGAAAACGTCTGAAACAAAAATCAGCTTACCTGACTACCCCCTCATCCCTGTAGCTCTTGAAAAACCTCAAAAAGTCCGAGTCGGTTGACAGAATAAGAGAGGTATCTTTATCCATGGTCTTTTCGTAGACGCCGAGGGATTTCACAAATGAATAGAATTCCGGACTCTTGTCGTATGCCTGGGCATAGATGGTGGTGGCCTCGGCATCGGCCTTGCCCATCTTTTCCTGGGCGATCCGGTATGCCTCGGATGTGATCCGTTTCAGCTCCTTATCCCGGTTTCCCTCTATGCTCCGGGCCTCACCCTCGCCCTCTGACCGGAACTTCTGGGCCATCTGGTTTCTTTCGGCGATCATCCTCGAATACACCGATTTGCGCACCTGCTCCACGTAATTGAGCCTTTTAATCTGCACGTCCACCAATTCAATCCCGAAATCCACGAGCTTGGGCTGGGCCTGGGCCATAATCCCCCGGGTAATCTCTTGTCTCCCGGTGGTGACCTTTGCCAGGAGTTCCTCTTGCATGGCATCTTCAACCTCCACATCCAGCTTATCCAATACCCGGTTGCTGTTCCGGACGGTTTCAATGAGGGAATAGGAGGTGACGAAATTTCGGACGGCCGGGTCGATGATGTCATCCAGGCGGGCCAGGGCGCCGGTCATATTGTTGACGGTCTGAAAGAATTTCAACGGATCGACGATCTTCCAGCGCGCAAAGGCGTCCACATAGAGGAAGGTCTTGTCCAAGGTGGGGACCTGGCCCTCGTCGCCATCCCATGCAAGGAGGTTCTTGGGAAAGAAGTTGGCATTCTGGATAACCGGGATCTTGAAATTGAGACCGGGATCTGTTTTCGGCTCGCCGATCACCTTGCCGAACTGGGTAATGATGACCTGTTCGGTCTCATCGATGACATATGCCGACGAGAAGACGGCGATCAGAATAATAATAATCGGGATGATCAAGAGTTTTAATTTCATTTGGTGCCTCCTTCCGATTTCCCGAGGTTGAGCAGGGGGAGAAAATTCTTTTGATCCGCATCCACAACATATTTGCTCCCCAGTCTTGGCAGGATGTTCTCCATGGCCTCCAGATAGAGACGCCGGCGGGTGACGTCTTCCGCCTGGGCATAGGCCTCATACAGGTCCAGGAACCGGGCCGCATCCCCCTGGGCGCGGTTCACCCGGTCGAGGGCATATCCTTCGGCCGCCTTGATGGTCTTTTCCGCATTTCCTTTGGCAGCGGGAATCACCTTGTTATATGCCTCTTTGGCCTGATAGATCAGTCTCTCTTTTTCCTGAACCGCCTGGTTCACCTCATTAAACGACGGCTGAACCGGTTCAGGGACATTGGTGCGCTTCATCTCCACGGTGACCAGCTGGATGCCGGTTTCGGCCTCGTCCAGGTATCTCTGCAACAGTTCCTTGGCCTTAATGGCCAGCTCTTCACGTTTGCTGATGACCTCGTTGATGCTGCTGTCGCCGACCACCAGGCGCATGCTGGCCTCGGTCAGGTCCCTGAATGTGGACCGGATGTTTCTGACTTTAAAGAGATAATTGAAGGGATCTTTGATGCGATATTGAACGATCCAGGGGACCACGGCCACGTTCAGGTCGCCCGTCAACATAAGGGCCTCGTTTTCATAGGAGGCGTCGGAGGTATACCGCGTCCGAACGCCGGGTTCGAGGGTCCGGAACCCGAATTCCTCCTTGAATACATACTTGACCTTAACCTTGGTGACTTTTTCAATCCCCCGCGGCAGCTTGAAATTGAGACCCGGCTGCGTGGTCCGGGTGTACTTGCCGAACCTCTGTATAATCCCGACCTCATCCACGGCTACCGTATAGAAACTACTCGATCCGAGAAAGATCAGAATGATGGCAACAACAATAATCCATGTGCCGCCGGGGAGTTTCTTTCTGGCCCCTTTGATTTTTTCAAATACGTCCTCGATGCTCGGAGGAGTGCCGGGGGGGCCTCCGCCTCCTGACGGCTTTTTTCTCTGCTCCTGCAGTTTATCCCAGTCCCAGGCCATAGAATTTCTCCTTGTCATTTTCGGTGGCGCCCTTTCCCCGTAAGAGGATTCCAAGGGAAAGAACAATAAATATACCCTATAAGGATATAGGGAAAAGCGACTGAGGTCAAGGAATAATGACCTTTTATCATGAATCGCGAACCGCTTGACTTATGGACTGGGCTTCGTTAGGGTGTGAGCGGTGAAAGAGAAAAGAGATCAGGTGTCGGACCGTAATTTAACATCCGGTATCCAGTAACCGGTAAAATAAGGGCATCATTCAATTTGGCTGTGTTTTCCTTGGCATTCAGAAGCATTTTGTTTATTGTGCTGTTGAGCGGCGGTGTGGGTCTCGGGCCGGCCCTGTGCAGCGATACCCCGATCTCCGGGCCGGACCGGATTGAATCATCAGGTCCGGATGAGAAAGCTGAATCCAAATTCAGCATCGGGGCCTGGTTTGCCTCATCTGTGTGGTCCCATATCTCCGCGGTGGATGGCCAGCGTTGTCCCAGTGAACCCACGTGCTCTTCCTATAGTGCCCAGGCCTTCAGGAAACACGGTTTTTTTGTGGGATGGGTGATGATGGTGGACCGTCTCATCCACGAGGCGGATGAGGGTCGTCATTCTCCCCTCGTAAGACGTGACGGGGAGTTAAAGATCTTCGATCCGGTCACAGACAATGATTTTTGGTGGTATGGCAGCGATGATGAGGTCCATGACTAAAAGCGTAGTTTGCCTCCTCGGGGGATTGAGCATCCTTCTGTTATGCCTTTCTCCGGCCTTTTCCGAGCAACTGACGATCGACAGTGACGAGCAGTTCGCCTTTGCCAGGGAACATATGGAAAAGGGCCAATACCAACGGGCGATCGTGGAATTTGATCGGTTCATCTATTTTTTTCCCCAGGAACGTCGCGTTTCCCTGGCGCAGCATCTGATCGGTGTCTGCTATCTCAAGGACGGCCAATACAGGGAGGCCCGGGAGGTCTTCTCCCGCACCTTCAGAGACGCGCCCGATAGCCCCTTTGCCGGAAAGGCCCTCTTCTTGACCGGGGAATCCTATTACCAGGAGGGGATGTTCGATCGGGCCGCGGGTTTTTTCGGAGAAGTATTGAATGTCGACCCCCCTTCTCAGTTGGAAAATGCAGCCCATTACCGTCTGGGATGGATCCGAATGCAGGAAAACCGGTGGCAGGAGGCATCCGAAGACTTCCGGAAGGTGGGGATGGGAGACCCCCTTTATCCTAACGCGGCCCGGCTTTCCGTCGAGAGCCTCAAGGGGGAATTGCTCCCTCAAAAAGATCCGGTAGTTGCCGGCGTAATGGCAGGCGTCCTCCCGGGGCTGGGTCATGTATATGTATCCCGGTACAAAGATGCCATGGTCGCATTCCTCTTGAACGGGCTGTTTATCTGGGCCACGATAGAATCTTTTCATCAGGATCATGACGTATTGGGGGGGATCCTGGCCTTTTTTGAAGCAGGCTGGTATGCAGGGAATATCTACAGCGCGGTAAATGTTACCCACAAATGGAACAGGAAGGTAAGGGATGATTTCAGGAAAGGCCTTTTGGACGGCTTTGATCTTCGCCTTCTTACCTCCAAGAAAGGGCCGGCTGGGCTGGCGTTCACATTTCGGTTTTAGTCCCTACCTATAAGGGTTTTAATTTTCGCCCGATTCAGACCTCCCGGCTGGCGTGGACAATCTATTCTATCGGAAAGCGCCGAGGATCTTCTCAAAAGACGCCAGCAGGGGGATCATCTCTTCCGACCTGACGGATCTGTCTGTATGTCCCAGTATCCCATACCCCTCGGCCGTGTCATCCACCTCTTGTTTTGGAAGATCGGTAATGAGGATCACAGAGGTCATGGGGGAAGCCATCACGATTTCCTTCATGATGTGAAATGGGGAATCGCTGTCCGCAGCCTCGCCCGCAACCACCAGCGAGACGTCCCTCTCCTTCAGAAGCCGGATGGCGTCCGTGCTTTTGGATAACAGGGTGATCCTGTAGTGCCTGTGCTTCAATATCTCTTGTACCGCCTCTGCTACCTTCTCATCTTTCTCCACGATCAGCGCATGGATCTCTCTTGGGGTGTTCATTATCTATTGTCTCCCATTTTGTTCAATCCCTCAATTCCTGAATCCCTGAATCCCTCAATTCCTGAATCCCTGATTTTCTCAATCCGCCCGCCCCCTCTGCCACAGGTACAGAACGATCCCTGTCGCCATGGCGGCGTTGAGGGATTCCACCCTGTTTTTCATCGGGATGGCAAGGGCCTGCGCACTGCTCAGACCGCCAGGGATCCCGGGACCTTCAAGCCCCGGGACCAGGCAGAAGCGTGGGGGAAAACAATATGCCGACACATCCTCTCCCTTTGGGGAGAGGGTAATGACGGGCACCCCCCGGGGGGCCAGCTCACTGAGTCGCGGCCCTTCCACCATCGGCACCCTGAAGACATTGCCCCCTGCGGCCCGGATTGCCTTGGGGTGGAACGGATGGGCGGCCTCCTTCAGAATGACCACCCGCGACACGCCGAATGCCGCGGCCGCCCGGATCGCCGCTCCCACATTGGCAGGGTCCTGAAATGGGATGCAGAGTGTGCAGCCGGGGGGCCAGACCTCTTCCATGAGCAAGGCAAATGGAGAGAACCGGACCACCAGCAGCGGCCGGCCCGTGTCGAAGAGGTCTATCTGACGAAAAAGCTCATCTGCCAGGCGATACCCGGGGATAGGGTCGACAGGGGCCGTCACCGGCGAGCGCTGTTTCTCTGAAAAGATCCATGCCTCGCATCGATCCGGGAAGTCCCGCGCCACCTCATGGACCTGTCTCGGACCCGCGACAAGGGCCATGCCGTATTTCTTGATGCCCCGCGCGGTCTTGAGTCTCAGAAGGCGCTTATATACCCGGCTGTTGGGGCTCAATATGTCGATGATTCTCATCTCTGCTCGGGCAGGCGGGGACCCTACATGTCCTTCAGCAACTCTCGAATGTCTTCGCCTGAAAGGTCCTTTCTTCCATAAAAATAGATGAGAAGGTCGCGGAATCTCCGGACAAGGCCGATGTCTTTCACGGCATCTTCCATGGACAGTTTGTCCCTAATGTCATAAAAGGCCTTCAGCCCCAGAAAGAGCCGGCGGCTGTGGGCATCGGGATCCATTCGATATTGGTCGATCTGCGATGCCGTCTCAAGGAGGGCCAGAAGAGGCCCCTTATACCCGTCCATGATCCTGTAATTATAATAAAAGACCTCCCTCCTGGACTGGTGGTCCCTTGGGGCGAATCTCTCTATGACGTCGATGAGCCTGTCGAAGCCGTCCTTATCCTTTTCTCTTTTCTTGACCTTTTTTACCGGAGAAAAGATGTTGAAACTCATGGGGAGGCACCTCCCTTCTTTTTCAGCATACCGATCAGTTGAAACACAAAAAATCCGACACCGGCAACCAGGATGATGGTCGCCCCGGACGTCAGATCAAAGGCATAGGAGAGGGACAATCCGCCCAATGTGAAAATGATGCCGAGGATTGACGAAATCACCATCATTTCGCCCAACGACCTGGTAAAGTTCTCCGCAATGTAGGGGGGGATGGTCAAGAGGGCGATCACCAGGATCAGGCCGACCACCTGGATGGTCATGACCACTGAAAAGGCGGTCATGCCGAGGAGGGCAAAATAGAGCGGCCGGACAGGAATGCCCACCACAAAGGCGAATTCTTCGTCATAGGACATGGCGATGAACTCTTTATAAAAAACAATGACCATGAAGAGGATGGCCGCATTCAGGAGGATCATCATCCAGATGTCGGATGCCGGTACAGTGAGGATGCTTCCAAAGAGGTAACTCATCAGGTCCACGTGATACCCCGGCGTCAGGTCGATGAGGATGACCCCTATGGCCATCCCCACGGCCCAGAGGACCCCGATGACGGTGTCCGACCGGTGCCGGGCCTTGAAACTGACCACGCCCATGATCATGGAGACCCCCACGGCAAAGAGGGCGGCCCCCCAGAATGGGGTAAACCCGAGGAAAAAGGCCAGCCCGATCCCGCCGAAAGCGGCATGAGCAATCCCTCCGGAGATGAAGACGATCCGGTTGACCACCACCAGGCTGCCGATAATGCCGCACGATACGCTGACAAGGAGGCCCGCGAACAGGGCATTTCGCATGAAATCGAGCTGGAGGGCCTCCCACATCGCCTTATTCCTCGGTATGGATGGGGAGTACCCGATGGGGGACGCCATGGGCGATCAGGTCCACGGGGCAGTGATAGGCCATATCGAGCATCTCCGGGGTAATTTTTCCTTCTTCGTGAAACATCAGGGTCCTGTTGACACAGGCCACCGATTTTATATGCCTGGATATCACCCCGACATCGTGGGTAATGGTTACAATGGTGACTTTTCGGTTCAGTTCTCTCAGGAACTCGAAGAGGTCCGTCTCAAAATCCGGGTCCACGCTGGCCGTCGGTTCATCCAGGAAAAGGATTTCCGGATCCGTGGCCAGGGCCCTGGCGATAAATACCCTCTGCCTCTGCCCGCCGGAGAGACTGCCGATCAGTGCATGCCGGTAATCCCATATCCCGGTATGTTTAAGTGCGGCTTCCACCTTGGACCGGTCATCACGGGAATACCGCCTCCCGATGCGTGATCGGGACAGCCTCCCCATCATGGCCACGTCCATGACCGATATGGGAAAGGTGGTGTTGAAATCGGTGTTCTGGGGGACGTATCCGACCCGGTATTTGGCATCGGGCGGCGATTCTCCGAGAACCTTGATCTCCCCGCTGTCAGGTCTCAAGAGCCCCAGCAAGAGTTTAAGGAGGGTGGTCTTCCCTCCGCCGTTGGGTCCGAGGATTGCCAGAAAATCGCCCTGTTTCAATGTCAGGGAGACATCTTTCAGGATCGGGGTCTTATCATAGGAGAACCAGACCCGTTTCATATCAATGGCAGGAACGTTCATAGGGGAAATGCCTAAAAGTGTCTAAAGTGAGCTAAAGTGTATAAAGTTTGGGATCACGAGGCTTCAGACTTCAACCGTATGGGTTCCCGCGCTGATCTCGATGCTGAAATCAGCGGCCGTGGGCGGGTGGGCGGGGACGGCTGCGGAAATCATATGCACCCGCTTGCGGCATGCCATCGGTCCCGGATCACGCATCGAGGGTCTCCAGAAATGAGAGGTTCTCTTTCAGTTTGGAAAGCCTGGAGGCAAGACCCTCTGCCTTGGCCTTTACCTCGACCACGATCTCCTCCGGCGCTTTTTCCAAGAATCCTTTATTGGATAATTTCTTTTGAGAGACCTCCATCTCCTTTTGTGTCTTGCTGATCTCCTTTTTCACCCGCCGTTCCTCTTCTTTGAAGTCGATCAGGCCCTTTAAAATCACATGAACCGAGGTCTGTTCGAATACCGCTGTGGCCGATTTGTCCGGTTTGGGAAGCCCGGCGCCGATGACCGCCTCATCGACCTTGGCCAGGGATTGGATATGGGATAAATTTCCGACCAGGATGTCTTCATCGCTCTTATTCCCGGTGTCAATGACGATATGGACATTTTTCGAGGGAGGGATATTCATCTCTCCACGGATATTGCGTATCCCCGCGATAACCCCCATGAGAAGATCCATCTCATTCAGAGCGGCCTCATCTCTCGGGAACTCGGCGGAATCTGGAAATCGGGCCGTCATGATGCTCCCGTCGGTCCCGGGAAGCCGTTGCCATATCTCTTCCGTTACAAACGGCATGAAAGGATGGAGGAGCTTCAAGGCGGCCATGAGCGTCTTCAGGACCACGGCCCTTGCCGTCTCCTTGACCGGCCCGTCCTCTCCATAGAGGGCCTCTTTGGCCATCTCCAGATACCAGTCGCAGAACTCATGCCAGACAAACTGATAAGAAAGCCCGGCCGCCTCGTTGAACTGATATGCCTCGATAAACCCGCCGACCTTGTCGCTGACCTCCCCGACCCGGGTCAGGATCCAGCGGTCGGCAAGTGTATAGGCCGTCGGATCGGCGCTCGGCATCTTCCCCTGGTCCAGGGTCATCAGGGCGAATCGGGCGGCATTCCATATCTTATTGACAAAGTGACGATACCCGAGGATCCGCTCTTCCGATAGTTTGATGTCCCTCCCCTGAGCTGCCAGGGCCGCCAGTGTAAAGCGGAAGGCATCGGTGCCGAACTGGTCCATGACCGCAAGGGGATCGATCACATTCCCCTTGGACTTGCTCATCTTCTTTCCTTCCGCATCCCTGACCAGGGCATGGATATACACATCCTTGAAAGGAACATCTGCCATGAAATGGATCCCCATCATCATCATTCGGGCCACCCAGAAGAAGAGGATGTCGAACCCGGTCACCAGGGCGGAGGTGGGATAAAAGGTCTTGAGTTCGGGGGTGGCGTCGGGCCAGCCCAGGGTGGAGAACGGCCAGAGGGCCGAGCTGAACCAGGTATCGAGGACGTCCGTTTCCTGAATCAGGTCATCGCTGTCGCATGAATTGCAGCCCATCGGGGCCTCTTTGGCCACCTGCACCGCGCCGCAGGCCCGGCAGTACCACGCCGGGATACGGTGCCCCCACCAGATCTGTCTCGAAACGCACCAGTCCCTGATGTTGTCCATCCATTCAAAATAGACCCCCTCCCAGTTGGCGGGAAATATCCGGGTCTTTCCGGCCCGGACCGCATCGCTGGCGGCCTTGCCGAGGGAAGCGGTCCTCACAAACCACTGTTTTGAAAGGAGGGGTTCGATCATGGTTTTACAGCGATAGCAGTGTCCGATGGCATTCTGGTAGGGTTCGATCTTTTCTAAAAGCCCGTTTTCTTCGAGATCCTCCACGATCCGTTCGCGGCATTCAAACCGGTCCATTCCCTGGTAGGGGCCTGCCAGCGCATTCATGACGCCGTTTTCGTCGATCACCTTGATCCGGTCAAGCTGGTGGGCATTTCCGATTTCAAAGTCATTGGGATCATGGGCAGGCGTAATCTTCAATGCCCCGGTTCCGAATGTCGCGTCCACATATCGGTCAAAGATAACTGGGATCGGCTTGTTCAGGATCGGCAGGAGGACATGGGCGTCGGCCAGATCCCTGTATCGGTCGTCATCGGGGTTGACGGCCACGGCGGTGTCGCCCAACAGGGTCTCGGGGCGGGTCGTGGCCACGGTGAGATGACCCTTTCCGTTTTGAAACGGATAGCGAACATAGTAGAGGCGGCTTTCCGTGTCCTGATGTTCCACCTCGAGATCGGCCAGGGCCGTATGGCATCGGGGACACCAGTTGATGATGTAGTCCCCGCGGTAGATCAGTCCTTCTTCGTAGAGGCGTACGAACACCTCCCGAACCGCCCTGGAGAGCCCTTCATCCATGGTGAATCGCTCTCTGCTCCAGTCGCAGCAGCAGCCCAATCGCTTCAATTGGTTGATGATCAGCCCGCCGTATTTTTCCCGCCACTCCCAGACCAGATCAATGAACTTTTCCCTTCCCACCGCATGCCGGTCCGTGCCTCGGGCCGCCAGATCTCTCTCCACAACGTTTTGGGTGGCGATCCCCGCGTGATCGGTGCCGGGTTGCCACAATACGTTATGCCCTTTCATCTTCTTGAAACGACAGAGAATATCCTGCAGGGTGTTGTTCAGGGCGTGGCCCATGTGGAGGGTCCCCGTGACATTCGGGGGCGGGATCACAATACAATAGGGCGGCTTTTCAGAAACGGCCTCTCCCTTGAAAAGGCCGTTGGTTTCCCAGTATGCATACCACTTCCGTTCAACCGCTTCCGGTTCGTAACTCTTGGCAATCTGTTCCTTCTTCATCTATCAGAGACTCCTCACGCAATAATAGAATTCAGGGGCTTAGCCCCAATCGGGATGTGGGCACTTTTTAATGGCGGAATAATGGGGTAAGGGGAATATTTGATTATTATGGGGCTTAAAACGACATTGTCGGAATCACAGCAGCGGCTATTCCGGTTTTGACTCAAGGCTCTGCCTGAGGCTTTCAATGGCTTCCTTAATCACCCTTTCCGCGACCTCGGCCACGGTTTCCCTCACCACCCGCTCGACAACCTCTGTGACCGTCTCGATGATGAGGGACTCAAGCCTTTCCTTGGACACAGGGAATGATCCTTCATCCCTGGGCTCGGGCCCGGAAGTTTCGTCTTCCATTTCCCCCACCAGCCTTCCCATCGGCAGGTCCAGGCCTTCCTCGGGTATCTCCTCCAGGTCCTCCTCAGAGATGGCAGTTACCTCTTCTTCTGTGGATTCATCAAAACTTTCAGCTGCTTCAAAATCAAAATCAGGCGATTCAAAGGGGTCGTGAAAGGCAACCGGTTCACTCGCATGCGATTCAAATGCCTTCTCGTCCGTTTCATCGAGGGGGAGGGAAAATCCATCCAGGGCTTCATCTTCTCTGCCCAAAAAATCTTCTCCTTTTCCAGGCCGGTTTTCCAGGTCAAACAGGAGGGAAAGATCATCCGTATCGGTATCCGGGGGGAGGTCTCCCTTCCTCACCACATCCACAAGTTCTATGATGTCATGATCATTGTCCCGGTTGTCCCTATTCTCCGGCGATACTCCGGAATGATCGTCCGGGAAATCTTTCTGAAAACCTTCTTCAGGTTCAAACCGTTCCTGGTCTCTACGCATGTTGGCACCCCATAGGACTGACGAAAGAGAGCGTCGAGAAATTATCATCTCACAGGAGGACCGGATACCATACAGGGCCTGAATTTGTCAAGGCTTTTCAAGGTATCTTTCAAATTGTCATTTAATAGGATAGCTATAATCCCATTGAAATGTATTTGGAAATAATAAGATATATTTTAAACTAAAGCGGATAACCGCAACCAAAACGGCTGTGTGCTGTCCCGTCATTCCGGCATGCCCTCAGCCGGAATGACAAAGGCCAAGCGTGAGTGGAAGAACGGCCATATTTTTCTTGTTTTTTGTGACAGAAGACCAGGCACTGATTTTGATGGTCCCGCAAAAACTCGAAAATACCCCTTTTCAGTCATTCCGGAGAAGCTTGTCCCGGACTCCGATCCCCGCACAAGTACGGGATCTTCGACCGGGAGCCGGAAATCGGTAATCTCAAGCACTTATGAAACCCGTGGACCCCGTCCCGCCATTCGGCGGGATTCAACAGGGTGACGTTTTTTACGAATGCATCAATTTTAGTCAAACTTCTCCGGGAATCTGAAGCTTGTGAAAAGAGGTAAGGACGGGGATATTTTGAAGCACATTCTCAGATTTTTCTTTTAAATTGCGGCCGAGTATGTAAGATAGTAGGGTGTTCGCCTTTTGGCACGGCAAGAGACCCCCCAACCAGGATCTTAATCTCACAGTCCGGAGGGAAAAATGAAGGTACTCCTTTATATCATTGCGCTTCTGTGGATTGCCTCGGGCACCTTTGTGGTAGTTTTTACTCAAAAGGCCAGGGATTTTTTCAAGAGGATATTTTTGACCGAAAAGGTCAAGCGTCTCTCTGTCCTTCCGTTTGCCCTCGGCATAGCCCTGATTGCCGGGGCCTTCTGGTACACGGAGATTTTCTGGTTCGCCTTTATCCTGGGCCTGTTAGGGATCTCCAAAGGGGTCTATTTCTACATGGCGCCCCCTGACCAGAGCAAGGCCCTGATGGATTGGTGGTTTTTCAAGGCAAGATCTGAGACGGTCCGGCTGATGGGGCTGGTCCTGTTTGTCCTCGGGATCGCGCTCTTTTCCTATCTCAGGTGACCCGCCACCTTTTCTGCGTCATAATGTGTCCGGCCCGCGGACATCTTGTGCCCGGATCCCCTCTTTTGGATACAAGTTAAAGGGATCTTCAAATTCCGGTTGGAACGATCATCTTGCATGTTTTCCGAAGAGATTCGGATCTGCCCATTTTTAAGGAGAACGCGCCATGAGTATGCTCAAAGACCTCATCAGAGAAGCACCGGTCCATGAACGAAGACTGGAGTTGCGCACATACCCTCTGGATAACGGACAGCTGATCGTCGAAGGCTGGCTGAAGGACGATCGCCTGATTCAGGGGTATCACTGGAATGGAAAACCGCGGGAGCCCGGTGCGGTTCACCGGATGTGCGTTCGCATGCTGATCGGCGGCTGGCCCGTGACCATCCTGGACGCCGAAGCCGAGATGCCCCAGACGCCCCATGAACTCTGTCCCCGCACCCTGGACAGCGTGGAAAAGATTGTCGGTCTGCAGATCGTTTCAGGCTATAGCGAAAAGGTGAGCCATCTCATCGGCGGCGTCCGGGGCTGCAACCACATGACGCACCTCATTGTGGTGATGGGGACCGCCGCGCTTCACGGGTACTGGACCCATTATTCCAGAGACCGTCATCCCATCCCCCGTTCCCTGGAGGAATTTCTGGGACTCTCCAGCCTCATCAACAGCTGCATGCTCTGGGGGGAGGACGGCCCCATCATGCAGGAAATCAAGGAGGTCCTGGCGGACCATTCCGGTGAAGCGGATCAGGACCCCAACGCCTGACGGTCTGAGCCAAACGCTTCAGTGGTCGCTTCACCCCTGGCATATGCCTCGTGCCAGTCTTCGGCCACAGGGAATCTGAGGTAAAGGGATTCCCGTCTTGCCTCCATCAGGCTTCTCTCTCTGCCCATAAAATCGGCTGCGCACAGGACCTTTCTCCCGGCGGATATGGATAGCCGGTCCAGCCAGGCCATCCCTTCCATGGATCTCAAGAGGTGGTGATCGAGGATCAGGACGTCCACACCCCGGGCCAGCCTTAAGGCGTTTTCCCAGGCCCTGTCGAACTGTTCTTTCGTGAGTGTGGAGAGATAAAGGGGCGGGCCCCCGGCAAGGACGATGTCCGGTTGCCAGTCGAGGATTCGGGAGACGGTCTGATCATGAAGGAGTTGGATATCGGGCGCATGGACAAACCATTGTTCTTCCTCGACCAGGGTCATTATCACGGATTCATCCGTCGTCTCCGGGTCACCGTGGGGCACCGCGGTGGAAAAGCTTAGGGGACCGCATTGGATGCTTTCTGCATCTAAAAAGTCGAGACCCAGGACCGCCTTCAACGATGCCTCCCGTGCCGCCTCACGGGGGGAGAGGTGGGCCAGACGTTTTCGCCAGATGCGGACATTCTGATTCAGCCCCACCAGGTCTCCGGCCTTGAGCTGATACGGGTTGGCATCCACAAGGGGGACATGATCCCCGTGAAAATGGCTCAGGACGATATCCGTGGCCCGCTCCCACAGGTCGATCACGCGTCGCCGGACCTGTTCCGCTACCGCCACCTGCATGGGATGGGGGAGCCGTTTATGCCGCATGTATCCCAGGGCGAAGCCCGGATCAATCAAGATACGGCGTCCCGCGGCCATTACATAACACCCCAGACCCCTGACGCCCAACGACTCTGCCGTGAGGATGTCGATGTCCATAAAGCACGTCCTGTGTTCCGTGTTCCCGCCCTTGTATACCCGATGATGAGCGTTGTCCACCTGAATTCGAATGAATAAATGATATTCTTCCGGGCGCATTTTGAGAATTCATCCCTGAGAATCCGAACCCCAACGGTAAGAAGAAGGTGAGAACGTGAGAGCGTAAGAAGGTCGGCCTGCGACCTCCATTTTTAAACCCGCTCGGAACCGGTTTTGTCAGTAAACTGAGAGTCTCTGCCGGGCCGGTATATTTAGTACATGGTCTTCGGTCATGAAAAACAAGAAAATATGGCCATCCTTCCTTTGCACGCTTAGTCTTCCGTCATTCCGGCACGATTCCAGCCGGAATCCAGAATACGGAGGACTGGATTCCGGCTAAGGGCATGCCGGAATGACGGGACAGCACACAACCGTTTGGTTGCGGTTATCCGCTTTTAGGGGGTTGACATTAAAACAATCGTTTGATACAAACGTTTGTATCAAATAAAGGAAAGAGACTACCGAGCCTATGGACGGCATTGACAACTGCACGGATTCAAAAGACCGGATATTGGATGAGGCAGAGGCCCTGTTCGCGGAAAAGGGGTTTCACGCCGTTACGGTCAGGGAGATCACCCAGGCCGCACACTGCAATCTGGCGGCTGTTAATTATCATTTCGGCAATAAGCAGAACCTGTATGTAGAGGTGTTCAAGACCCGCTGGATGCCCAGGGCCAGACGGGTCCAGGCATGCTTTAAGGAGGTCCTCTCGGCCCAGCATGGGAGGTCCCTCGCCGGCATTGTCCATGCCCTGGCCGAGGCCTTTCTCAAAGGGCCTCTGACCGATGAGGAGCGATTGCGTCATTCCCAGCTCATGATCCGCGAAATGGCCAAACCGGGCCTTGCCACCGATATGCTGGTAGATGAGGTGATCACCCCTTTTTTTGGAGAACTGGTTGTGTTGTTGGGGCCCTATCTGCCCGAGAATGCGGACAGGGAGTCCGTGATGCTTGACATCGTGAGCATCTTCGCCATGGTGATCTATTTCAATTTTGCCAGACTCCCGGTCATGCGGGTCACAGGAGAGGAATATGACGACACCTTCAAGGAAAGACTGGTGGAACATATCGTTCGATTCTGCCTTACAGGACTCGATATGAGCGATCAGGGGGGGGCGTGATGACCCGGCGGTTTTCCGGTCTTCTCCTCATGACGGCTTCCATCTGTCTGGCATCTGCCGGATGCATCAAGATGGGCCCTGATTTCGAGCGACCGGACCCCCGGGTGAGGGAACCCCAATCGTTTCAATATGCCCCTGAACAGGGGGATGCCTCGGCATCTGAAGATCGCTGGTGGGAGGTCTTCCACGATCCTGTCCTGAACCGGATCGTCGAGGAAGCCCTGAACCACAACCTGGACCTCCGGCAGGCATCGGCCAGGATACTGGAGCTGAAATATCAGGTCATTCAGACACGGGCGGATCGATTCCCCGCCCTCGGGGTTCAGGCCCAGGCACAGCGACAGCATCAATCCTCGGCCCGGGTGGGGCCCGGAATATCCATCGGCGGAACCACGGACAGCTACAATCTCTCCGTGCCGGCCTCTTTTGAGTTGGACCTCTGGGGGAAGTTCGCCAGGGCCCAGGAGGCATCCCAGGCAAGTCTCCTGCAAGGCGAGGAATCGCGACACACCCTGGCCCAGAGCGTCGTGGCCGAGGCCGCCACCCTCTATCTGAAGATCGAATCCCTGGAGCGAAGGATCCAGATTACCGAGGAGAGCCTCAAGAATTACCAAGAGAGCGTCACCTTTGTGGAGAGGCGGTACAAGCGGGGCCTCACCTCGATCCTCGATTTGAGACAGGCCCGCCGCACCCTGGCCCAGGCCCAGGCCAACCTACCGCTCCTGATGCAGGAATTGGGGGCTACCCAGCAGTCCCTGGCCGTGCTGCTGGGAAGATATCCCCGGACGCGGCCCCCGAGAGCCCAGCCCGATGATTACTACCGAAAGCTGGCGCCGGTGCCCCCTGGCCTCCCCAGCGAACTCCTGATGCGCAGGCCGGACATCCGGTCGGCCGAGGCCCGACTGAAATCCCTTAATGCCCTGGTGGGGGTCAGCAAGGCCAGCCGGTTTCCCAGCATTACGCTCACAGGAAGTTACGGCTATGCCTCCAGCGCCCTGGGCAGCATGTTTCAGCCGGACACGGCCTGGAGCCTGGCCGGAATGCTGGTTCAGCCCTTGTTTGATGCGGGAAGGCTGAAGGCCGGGCAGCGGGCCGCCGAGGCCCGGTATGCCCAAGGGGTTGCCGAATATGAAAAGACCATTCTAAGGGCGTTTTCCGAGGTGGAAAACGCCTTGCTTACCCGGAAAGAGCAGGTGGAGCGACGGGAGGAGGTCATGCGATTCCTGGTGGAGGCCCGGGCGACCCAGCGGGTGGCCGAGGCCCGGTATATCCGGGGGCTGGTGGACTATCTGACCGTGCTCAACGCCCAGCAGACCCGGTTTAAAGCGGAAGATGATCTGGTCCTGGCGGATTTTGCCATCCTCAGCAATCGTGTGACCCTTCATCGTGTCCTGGGAGGGGGGTGGGGGGAACTCCCCCCTGTCCAGGGAAAAGAGACCGACGGGCCTGGGTCGTACACGATCTGGTAGGGTGATGAGATTTGAGATTTAAAATTTGAAATTTGAGATTGAGATTTGAGATTTGAAACTGGATGCCGGATACCAATACCGGATGCCCGGTCACTCAACAAACCCCAACGAGCTCAATTAACACAATTAACCCAAATACATTGATTAGAAAGCCGTATGATGAGCAAGACAAAAAAAAGAATTATGCAGGCTGTTCTGGCCGTGGGCGTCATCGCATTGGGTGCCCTGGGGATGATCAAGCTCACGGAAAGCAAGCCCCAGATCCAGAAACAGAAGGCGGCCGCCCCGTTGGTGGTGGTCCGGACCATGGAGGTCAGAACCGCTTCCCGGAATGTCGTCGTCAAGGGGGAAGGGACGGTCAGGCCGCTGCAGGAGATCGATCTGGTGCCGCAGGTGGACGGCAAGGTCATCGATATCGCCCCCTCGCTTATTAACGGCGGTCAGTTCAAAAAAGGGGAGGTCCTGTTACGGATTGAACCCGAAGACTACCGCCTGGCCGTCACCCTTGCCCGATCCAAGGTAATGAACGCGGAAAGTCTCCTCCGTATGGCAGAGGAGGAGTCGGAGGCGGCCAGGGAGGAGTGGTTCCAGTTGTATATGGATGATTCCGAGGAGGGGAGGGAACCGCCGGCACTGGTGCTCAAACAACCGCAGCTGGCCGCGGCCAGGGCAAAACTGGCGGCGGATAAGGCCGATCTGAGGAAGGCCATGCTCAACCTGGAGCGGACACAGATCCAGGCGCCCTTTGACGGAAGGGTGGAAACCGAGAACGTAGATCTGGGTCAGTATGTGAGACCCGGAGAAAGATTGGCCACGATCTTTTCAACGGATGCCGCAGAGATCGCAGTGCCCCTGGACAATGAGAGCCTCAGGTGGTTTCACGTTCCAGGCTTTACCCAGGGTCAGGGCCCCGGGGCCCGTGCAATGATCCGGGCCCGGATCGCTGGAAAAGAGGGTTCCTGGGAGGGGAGGGTGGTCAGGGCCGAGGGGAAACTGGATGAACAAACCCGAATGGTCCGGGTGGTGGTACGGGTCGACCGGCCCTATGCCGCCAGACCGCCTCTGGCCATGGGCCTGTTTGTCAGTGTTGAGATCCTGGGACATGAGATCCCCGATCTGACCATTATTCCCCGCAGCGCCCTTCGAGAGGGGCAGGTGGTCTGGGTGGTGGATCCGGATGGACGACTCCACTATCGCAAGGTGGAAGTCGCCAGGATCGATGGCGACCATGTCCAGATCAGCTCCGGACTCCGCACCGGAGACCAGGTGGTGGTTTCCCATCTCAAAATGGTCACCGACGGCATGGAGGTGCGATCCATCCCAATGAAGGAGACAGAGCCGTCATGAAAGGGATACTTGGCTGGTTCGCCGGAAATCATGTGGCCGCCAATCTCCTCATGATCTTCTTCGTGTTGGCCGGGGCGGTCACGGGCCTGACCATGAAGATCGAGGTCTTCCCCGAGTTCACCCTGGATCGCATTGTGGTGACGACCGAGTATCTGGGGGCCTCTCCGGCCGAGGTGGAAGAGGCCATTATCCGTCGCATCGAAGAACGGGTGGCCGGCCTGGCCGGGATCAAGCGGATCGATTCCACGGCAAGGGAAGGGTCTGGTACGGTGACCATCGAGGTCATGGAAGGCTGGGACCTCAAGAAACTCCTGGACGAGGTCAAGGCGGAGGTGGACAGCATCACCACCTTTCCCAACGAGGCGGAAAAGCCCATTGTAAGGGAGCTGACGCGCCGGACCCAGGTGATCAGCCTTGCGGTTTACGGAGATGCCTCGGAGTCGACCATTAAGAACCTTGCAGAGGAGATCAAGAACGAGATTACCGATCTCCCCGGGATTACGCAGGCGGATCTGTTCGGCGTGAGAACCGGCGAAATCCATATCGAGATTTCCGAAAAGACCCTGAGGAGGTATGGCCTCACGCTGGGCAAGGTGGCGGAGGCAGTCAGGAGAGGAAGCCTGGATCTTCCGGCAGGCAGGATCAAGACCGGCGCGGGGGAGATCCTCATTCGGACCAAAGGGCGTCGCTACTATGCGGCGGAATACCGGGATATTCCGGTTCTCACCCAGGCCGACGGGACCAAGGTGACATTGGGACAGATCGCGGACCTTAAAGACGGATTTCAGGATGTGGATCTCTTTGCCAGGTTTCAGGGCAAGCCGTCCGCGGTTATCCAGGTCTACCGGGTGGCGGACCAGAATGCCCTCGATGTGGCAGCCACCGTCAAACAATATGCTGAAGCCCTCAAGCCCACCCTCCCGGCGGGGATCGATATCGGCATCTATCAGGACATGTCCATCATGCTCAAGAGCCGTATCGAACTCTTGCTGAAGAATATGGCCTTCGGTCTGATCCTGGTGAGCATCCTCCTGGGGATGTTTTTAGATCTTCGACTCGCCTTTTGGGTGACCCTGGGTATTCCCATTTCGTTCCTGTCAGGATTGTGGCTCCTCCCGCAGTTCAACATCTCCATCAACATGATTTCCCTGTTCGCCTTTATCATGGTGCTCGGCATCGTGGTGGATGACGCCATCATCGTGGGGGAGAATATCTTTCGCAGGCATGAAGAGGGGGAAGGTCCGCTCCAGAGCGCGGTGAACGGGGCGGTGGAGGTGGGGCGGCCGGTGATTTTTTCGGTGTTGACCACCGTGGTGGCATTCTGGCCCCTCCTCATGGGGACGGGCAGCATGGGAAAGGTGATGCAAAACCTCCCCATCGTGGTCATCCTGGTCCTCATGGGGTCTCTGGTGGAATCCCTGTTGATCCTGCCGGCCCATCTCAACCGGAGCAGGGAGCGGTCGGTAAGACGACGCCGGAACCCCAAAAAAGAAAAGCTGGTGTCCAGGGGCCTCAAGTGGGTCATTCAAAAACCTTATGCGAGGCTGGTGGAGCTCTGCGTGCGATGGCGGTATGCCACCGTTGCCATAGGGATCAGCGTTCTCCTCCTGTCCTTAGGTGTGTGGCAGGGCGGCTGGATCAAGTTCACCTTTTTCCCCAAGGTGGAAAGCGACGTGCTGGTCAGTACCCTGACCATGCCCGCAGGGACCCCGGTCTCCCAGACCGTCGCGGTGGTCGATCGCCTGGAACAGGCTGCGAAGGAGGCCCTGGCCGAAATGGACAAGAAGCGTCCCGAGGGGGCGCCCCCGCTGTTTGAATACAGTGTTTCCATCGTGGGCCTTCACACCGGGGGACACGGACCCAGCGCCGGGTCTCCCGAGTTTGGGGGGAACCTGGCCCAGATCTTTGTTCAGTTGTTGGAAGGTGAAAAACGGGATGTGAGCGCCATGAAACTGGTCAAGCTGTGGCGGGAGCGGGTGGGAGCCATCCCCGAGGCCGAATCGATCACCTTCAGCAGCGAGCTCTTCAGCGCCGGCAATCCGGTGGAAGTCCATTTGTCGCTGGACGATCATGATCTTCTCCTGGCCGCTGCCGAGGATCTCAAGGCGGAACTGGCCAACTATCCGGGCATATTTGATATCAGCGACAGCTTCCTCCCGGGCAAGGAGGAGATGCAGTTGAAACTCAAGCCTGCGGCCCGCAGTCTGGGCCTGACCCTCAATGACCTTGCCCAGCAGGTCCGGCACGCCTTTTACGGGGCCGAGGCCCTGAGGCTTCAGCGCGACCAGGATGAGGTAAAGGTCCTGGTGCGGTATCCTGAAGAGGAACGCAAGTCCCTGGGCCATGTGAAGGAGATGCGCATCCGGACCGCCGGCGGCAAGGAGGTGCCTTTCAGCCAGGTGGCCGAGGTGGCCATGAAGCACGGCTATGCCTCCATCCAGAGGGCCCAGCGTCTCCGCGTGGTCAAGGTGACCGCGGATGTGGATGAGTCCGTTGCCAATGCCAACGAGGTGAGAGGCGACGTGGAGGCCCGGGTCCTCCCGGACCTCAAAAATAAATATCCGGGACTCAGGTATACGATTGAAGGGGAGGGTAAGGAACAGGCGGAATCCCTGTCCGATGTGATCCAGGGGTTTGCCGTGGCCCTCTTCGGCATCTACGCCCTCCTGGCGATTCCCTTCAGATCCTTTTCACAACCCTTTATCGTCATGGCGGCCATCCCCTTCGGCATTGTGGGGGCCATTGCGGGGCATCTCATCATGGGGCTTAATCTCAGTTTGTTGAGCCTGTTTGGAATGGTGGGACTGGCCGGGGTGGTGGTCAACGACTCCCTTGTCCTGATACACGCCACCAACCGGATACGGGAGGGAGGGACCGGCGCCCGGGATGCGGTGACCCGGGCCGGGGCACTCCGCTTTAGGGCCATTATCCTCACCTCGCTGACCACCTTTGCAGGACTGATGCCCATGATTCTGGAAAAGAGCCTTCAGGCCCAGTTCCTGATTCCGATGGCGGTGAGCCTCGGATTCGGGGTCCTTTTTGCCACCGGGATCACCCTCCTCCTGGTCCCCTGCGGCTACGTGATCCTTGAGGATGTGCACAACCTGCTGAACGTGAAGAGGCCGGGGGATCCGGACAGCGGGTCCCTGGAATCCTGAAATTTTGGCCATCTCAATGCGGTGCAAAAACTTCCATACCGTTGTCAAAGGGCTTTTGAAGGAAAGTCGAATGGCGAGGGTCTCGAAAATAGTCGGTCACGCCTTGCGCCGTTCTCGGGCCCATACCCTGTACGGTGATCAAATCCGCCTGCGGGTTGAAAAGATCCGGCGCCGAAGTGGACCGCGTCACCGTCAACACGCATTAATGCCCATTATGGGGCGAACCTGGGGCCATATGGGAATCTGGGCCGCCATCAGGAATGGGGTGGGGTGACGATCCGTGAGAATGTTGCGTCGCTTCAGGGGTGGACGGGGCTTCCGGGATGGTGATGTGGTCCCGCTCCAGTTCCCGGGGTGTGGCCTTTCGGGCACTGGTTCCCTCGGGGAAGCGGTAATGTCCGGGATCTTCATATCCTGGGGCGTGTTTCCGGACCTTTAAAACGGTTGCCATCCCCCCCATGACCCCCTGCCCGAACTGCCCTTTATACCCGAGCATGGGGATGGCGTTTTCAGGGACAGGCATGTTCATGGATTGGAGGGCCATCATTCCGGTCTTGCCCATGGTCATATAGCCGGGGAGGAGTTCCTGGATTTTTTCATCCACCCCACGGGAATCAACGCCGATCATATTGGGAAATTCGTGGCCCATCTGATTCATGGTGTGATGGGTCATGTGGCAGTGCATGATCCAGTCCCCGGGGTTATCGGCCGTAAATTCCACCACCCGTACGCTCCCTACCGGAACCAGGACCGTGGTTTCAGGGCGTTGTGCCGATAAGGGCACCTGCCCCCCGTCGGTTTCCACCACCCTAAACGCGTAACCGTGGAGATGGATGGGATGGTGATCCATGGCCGAGAGATTCCCCAAGCGGATACGCACCCGGTCTCCCAATTGGGCCACCAGGGGGTAGGTGTCGGGAAAGACCTTTCCGTTGAAGGTGATGATGTTAAAATCGGTCATGACCTGGGGATCCGGACGGCTTGTCCCGCCTTCGACGGCCCATTCATGGAGCATAAGCACAAAATCCCTGTCCGGGGGCGGGCGGTCCGGATGTCGAGGATGGACCACAATCATGCCGGTGAGACCCAGGCCCTCCTGGGTCATGGCATCCAGGTGAGAATGGTACATGAACGTTCCTGCGTGGGGAAAGACAAAGGAGTAGAGGAATGTCTCCCCCGGCATTATCCCGGGCTGGGTCAGGCCGAACACGCCGTCCTGGCCGCATGGGAGGATTACGCCGTGCCAGTGTACGGCGGTCTTGGCAGGGAGCCGATTGGAGACATAGATGCGAACCCGGTCTCCTTCCACCAGCTCGATCACGGGGCCCGGCGTCGTGCCGTTGAACCCCCACGCGTGGATCGTCAGTCCTTGAGCCACCTCATGGATAACAGGTTCGGCCACCAGGTGGAAGACCTTGTATCCATCCACGACCTTGAAAGGGAGCGCAGATCCGTTGGGAACAAAGACGGATCGATAATCCCGTCCGGGAATGCCCGGTGCATATTCTGCGGTTTCCGCGGCCTTCCAGGGGAGATCGGGAACCTTCCCGGCGTTTTCTTCAGCTTCCGCAAGAGATGCAAAAAGGCACAGCCAGACTACCATGAGACCCGTCCCCATCCACAGGGAACAGCATGTCAATGTGTTTGCGCGTCCGGGCTTTCGATTCTGCATTAGTGACCCCCTTGGCCCATGGATCCGCCTGACACAGGGAGGATCATCCTCATGTCCGTCGAATGCGGAGGGAGCTTCCCGGCCAATAGCTCCTCCATGTCACTTTGGGCCATCCAGTAGGTTTTCAGTGCGTCAATATAGCCCAATGATGCCCGGATCTCCATCCGCTTGATCATGAGGAGGTCAAACACCCCCAGAAACATGCCGTTGTAGCGGCGTTGGGCCTGTTGGGTAATGGCTTGTCTAAGGGGCAAGAAGGATTTTTCATAATAAAGGGCCTGTTCCCGGGCCACTTCCAGCCGGCGGAAGGCCTCGCGGGCCTGCGAGCGCACCTCCACGGATAATGCGGTAAATTCCTCCCAGTGTCGCTCCACAATGGCCCGGGCCTTGCTCCGTTTGGCATGGCCCGGGTCAAAGATCGGCAATTGGAGGGCAAAGGCCGGTCCTCCGAACCACATGCCGTCTTCTTCCCGTTCAAACGCAGCCCCCATCTCAAATTCAGGAAGGATGGAGGTCACATTGGTGATTCCCAGCTCCCGTGCGCCGGCCGTCAATCGGCTCTTTGCAAGGGCCATATCCAGGCTGGCCTCCACGGCCCGCTTTTCCACTTCTTGAAGGTCCGGATAATCCATCGGGACCGCGGGCAGATCCGCCTTCACTGTCCAGGCAATGTCTTCTCCCCAGAGACCCATCAGGCGATTCAATCGCTCACGGCTTTCGAAAACAGCAAGGGAGGCCGAGGACAAGGCAAGCCGGTCCTCTTCCGCCAGGGATCTTCGGGAGAGGAGTTCCAGACGTGTCATGTTGCCGGCATCCCGCAACCGTTCTGCCATTTCATGTGCCGCCTCTGAGGACAAGAGGACGCGCTCGAGGAGACGGTAGGCCTGCTGATGGGCCTGTACCATCACATAAGCCCTTCGGATGTCAAAGAGGTGCGCCAGGACCAGGCCTGCAATCCGGTGATGGGCGCGCGCCAGTTGGGCCTCGGCAAGCGCCTGCCGAAGGGGGATGAGAAACAGGCTGAGGATGTTGGTGACGGCCTCCAGCTCCAGCTTGTAGAGGTTGGAAGAACTCCCCAGATACGCAAAGCCCACATGGGGATTGTCCAGCAGTTGTGATTGCACCACCCCTGCCTGGGCCACGCCAAGCTCCTGGTAGAGGCCCTGTATGCGGCGGTTGTTCGCCAGACCGATGGCGATGGCCTCTTCCAGGGTGAGGTCATCTCTTAACATGGACCGGATTCGTTGAGACGCATGCCTCCTGGCCTCGAGGGACCGTTGCCACTCGATTTCCGTACCGGTGCGGGCCTTGATCTCCTCTTTTAATCCGGCAAAGGGTTTTTTCGGATCAGTGGTGGCGCACCCGCTGAATAAAAACACCATGGCCGCGGACACTATGCCTATGAGGATTGACGTCCTAATGTTCATGGGGTGCTCCGCGCTTTTTCTGCTTCATGTCCTCTTCGTGGGGATGAGATGGGCCTTCGGAGCTGTCTGAGGGGTCTTTTTTTCCCGTAGGCATCCGGTCCGTGGTATCAGTCGATTGGATCAAGGGAGGGGGAGAGGGAAGATGATAGATATAATCCGCTGCCGGTCCTGGAGGGGAGAGACTCGCCTGCGGATTGGCCGGGTGGTCCTCGGGGATCTTCACGTCTATGGGCGGTGCGCATGCCGTCATGCACGCACAGAAAGCCATACAAATGAACAATCGCATGATGCATTCCCTCTCATGGGCAATAATAAATTATACGCTATATCACCGATCAGGTCAATCAATAGAGCGGAACCTTTTGCCGCATCGGGGCGATGCGGGTTTCAGCAGGTGTCGGTCATGCCCTCCTTTACAGGCGCTTTATTGTCCACCGCATAAAGCCGGGTGTGGGCCTTTATCCCTTTCAGGGGCACGGTAAACGATCGAGAGGTCTTTATGTCCATCTCTCCGGAAATACGCTGGTAGACCGATTCAGAAACCACCACTTCTCCTCCTTCGGCCTTTGATTGGATCCTCTGGGTCATATTC
This sequence comes from Deltaproteobacteria bacterium, assembly GCA_021737785.1. Lineage (NCBI taxonomy): Bacteria > Pseudomonadati > Myxococcota > Myxococcia > Deltaproteobacteria bacterium. The sequence goes on along the minus strand of JAIPDI010000014.1, from coordinate 24,084 downwards.
ACGGCCGAGCCCACGATCCCGTACTTGGCCCGGGTTTCCGAGCCCACGTTGCCCACCACCACTTCTCCCGCATTAATCCCAATACCCGTGAGAACTTCGGGGAATCCTTCCTGTTTCATCTCCGTATTAAACCTTCTCATGGCATCCTGCATGTCAAATGCACATGTCACACTCTTGCGGATCACCGGTTCAACAGGCCCTTCCAGGGGATCAAAAAAGACCAGGATGCTGTCCCCGAAGAAATCCACAATGATTCCATTGTGTTTCTGAATGACCTGAATCAACCGAGAAAAATACCGGTTCAGAAAATGGATGATGCTATCGGGCCTCATGGCTTCGGCCATGGGTGTAAATCCCCGGATATCCGACATAAGGATGGCCACTTCCCGTTTGTCGCCGCCCAGCCTTGACGCGGCCGGGATTTTCATCAGCTTTTGGGCGATCTCCTGATCCACGTACCGCCCGAATGTGTTGGCAACAAAATCCCTTTCTTTCAAGCCTTCCACCATGGTGTTGAAGCTTCGGGTCAATTGTCCAATCTCGTCTGCGCTGTGTACGGGGATGGGTTGTCCATAATCCCCCCTGGCCACCCTTGTGGAGGCATCGGAGATCTCGGCAAACGAATGGACCATCCTTCCCACCACCCAGTGGATCAGTAACAGGATGACGCATACGGTACAGAGCACTCCCACAAAAAAATAGGCGCGGAGCCGGACGATGGGCGACAGGACCTCCTTGCCCGGGGCAAACAGGACAATGATCCAGGGCGCATTCTGGAGATTGTAATACCCGGCCACCCGATCCGGCGGGTGTCCGCGCCCCAGAAACGTACCATAAGGGTTTTTCTGAATTTCCCTGAGCAAGGCCGTCTCAAAGGGGTCCTGGGTTCCCCCAAGCTCCATTCGTCCTTCCATCAGGGCCTCGGTGTGAGCGATGTATCTGCCGGAGTTTTCTATGAGGCATGCCTGATCGGTCTGCCACCAGGCCAGGCCTTTGATTCCCGCAAGGAGATAATCAAAGTTCAGGGAAATCGTCAGTCTGCCCAGATCGTTTCCGGACTCGTCCTTGATGCCGGATATGAGATCCACCGTGTCCTCCCCGATAGCGGCATCGTAGCGGGGAGACGTCACCTCCAGACCCCTGGCCCCTTGAGAACCCATCACTCCGGACCCACCCATGGCCCGTCTGCCCCCGTGCATGGGCATGGTCTGCAAGGCATTGCCCGCCTCATTCCATGTCAATTCAACCTGGGCCACGCCTTTCATGTCCCTGAGCTGGGTGAGAACCCAATCCTCAATCATCGGCCCGCCACGGCTTTCAGATGCCTCATGGAACATCTGAATCCAGTTGATGACCCGATCCAGCCTCATATCGATCTGATGGGCCGCCCGCTCAAGTTTGGCGATGGAGGCGTCTCTCCACTGGTCTAAAAGGGTTTCTTTCATGTACATAAACCCGAAAAACCCGATAAGGAACAGGAGCAGGCCCACCGGCAGGAGGAGAAGGAGCCCAATGCGTTGTCGAAGGCTTTTGATTTTCATGGTGTTTTCATCTGTTGCGCGCTGAAATTCAACGTCGGCCATTCATGGTTTTGATCCCGACCTGTGAGGTCAGGCCGTGGGGAAAAAAAAGACCCCCGCTCCCCATATTATCCGAGTGTTCGCAATGGTGAGGTCTAGCTGCACAGGTCCTAAGCGCCGTCGGCCTCAGCTCTGCAGCCACTGGGGCACGTGCTAATGAATCCGGATGGTGCGGGGGATCTTGTATGGAGATATATGGTGCCGGCACCAGTCGAAGAAAGACCTCTCGGACATGGTCCGTCCAGGTTTCAAATGGATGTCGCCGGCTACGATCTCGCCATACCGATGATGCCATTCCCCCCGGATGCGGGCGGACGCAATATCCGGATGGTTTCCAAGGAGTCTTTCGATCTCCCTCGGATATGCCTTCAACCCGAAGACATTGATCATATCCTTTTTGAGGCCGGTTATGGTCAGATAACTTTCGTCATCGAGACGCCCAAGGTCGCCGGTTTTGAACCAGCCGTCCACAAAGGACTTTTGGGTATGCTCCGGCCGGCCGAGATATCCGGAAAAGAGATTTGAGCCCTTCACCAAAACTTCCCCCTCATCTCCCGGGGGGACTTCCTCCCCGCCATCGGACACGATCTTCACCTGACAGCAGGAGAGGGGAGGACCCACGGTTCCGAACTTGGGCGGCCTGTCGAGGCCGTTCCAGGTCACCACCGGGGAGGCCTCTGTCAGACCATAGCCCTCGCTGATGATCAATCCGAGTTTCTCTTCGTACAGATCCAGGAGTTTTTTCGAAATCCCTATGCCGCCGCTGGTCAGATTTCGAATCCCGGCCAGGAACCCGGGTTTCTCGGATAAGGGCTTCAGCAATCCGTGAAATATGGCGGGCACCGAGATGATCTGGGTGGGTCTGTAGCGGGCCATGAGGTCCACCACCGTCCTTCCCCGAATGGAAGTCCCCAATAAGAGACAGGTGACAGCGCCGACCAGGGGGACCAGAAAGCCGTTGGTGAACCCATAAGAATGAAACAGGGGGAGGAGGGAGAACAGGATCTCTGAGTCGGCGCCGCTTTCCCGGAAGGATTGTCGGGCAAAGGCAATACTGTCGTAATAAAGAGACCCGTGGGTCAGTTGCGCCCCTAATGGATATCCCTCCATGGCGGCGGTGAATACAATCATGGCAGTCTCGTCCGCTGCCATTTTTTCGCAACGGCACAGGGGCTCGGAAAGGGCAATCTCTTCCACAACCGGGGTAGAGGGGACCTTTTCATCAAGTGTAATGAGGGAAGGGGAGGGGGCTTCCCTGACAAGTTCGCAGGCCTTCAGGATGGTCGGAATCATGACGGCATTGCACACCACAAGCCGGGGTCGCGTCTCAGAGAGGATGTGGGCCAGTTCATACGGCCCCATTCGCGGGTTCACCGGGACGAGGACCGCGCCAAGCCGGAAGACCGCCAGAGACACGAGGGCATAGCCCAACGGGGCAAGGGAAGAAAGGATCACCCGGTCCTTTCGTTGCACCCCGAACCTTCTCAGTCCACAGGCCAGGCGACAGACCTTGTCGTGGTATTCGGCAAAGGTCAGCATCTTCTCAGGCGTACCGATCCCGTCTCTTTCGGGGTTTTGTTCCCTGCATACATCGAGCAACATGCTGAGATTGCCGGGGAAAGGTCTTGAACTCTCTATTGATCCTTCACGTTTCATAACCACATATCTTACCCAAAACGAGCTATGCCCGCAACCCAATAATGGCCGGGTTACAGGTTCAGGGTTTCAGTGCTTTGCTTATGTCAGCGAGAAGGTAAGGCCAACGGTCAATTCATTTGGTAAGCGGAGTCATGATCTGGGTAGAGTAAGACTTCTTTCCGGGATATACTTTTCGCCTCATGCGGCCCGTGCCCACATTGACCTTCAGGCCTTTTTCCTGTCTGTGAAGAAGCTCTTTAACAAGGGCTAACGGCCGCAACCAAGGCCGGGGTCCCGCTCAGCGGGATCCAGAGTCAAGGTTTCGGTGGGGGCTGTTGTTTGTGTTTTTCCTGAAACCGGCAGGTCTGAAATCTGGAAGCCCAGAGTTAAAAGGTGAGTACCTTATCGGCCTCCATTGAGAGCTCATAAAGATCATCCATCCAACCGATGGGGCAACTGGCGGATCCCACAAGACCGTGGGATTTCATGCAGACCCCTCAGACATAGAAATCGCCTTCGAATTTCTCCATCTGACCCATGACATTGAATTCCTCACTCCCGCTCTTCTCGTAGGTTACCCCTTTGCCCAGCATGAACACACTCACCTCGTCGCCCTTTTCAACGCCCACATTGGCCAGCCGCATGGCATTGTAGATGGTTTCTCCATCGTCGGTCGTGATGATAAACAGGACTTTCATACTATTTGTTCCTCCTCTTTATATGACGTTTCATCAGGATGGCATGCTATTCTGCCGGAATCGCGCCCGCCGCTCCCTGACATTGAAGATCTCGTGAGAAGTCGGGTCTCCCACAGAGGACACAGGAGAGACATGGGGTTTAGGCCTTTCATATGGATTTGCCACCTGTGTCCGATCGTGCATGCAGCACATCTATCTTTCCCTCTCTACTGAGTTTTGAAAGCAGGAAATTGGCCCCCTTAGAAGAGACCTTCAGTCTACGGGCCAGTTCCGTGGTATCCCGGGCATGACCGTCATTGACGGCCAGGATAGCCTCGGCCTCCAGCTCTTCCAGCCAGTCCTCGAAAAGGACCAGCAGCTCCGGCTCTGCGATGGCGGTGAGTTGTGTGGACCGGGCCACCTTATCCACCAGGCTTTGACACATCTCCGTCGGGTCGACACCTTCGCCCATGCATTCAGCCAGTCACAAGTGAACCATGCTGGAAACCTTATCCGTGCCGGGCGCCCCAAAAAGTTTGGACAAAAAATCCATTTTTGTTTCATCATCCAGACTGGAAAATAGTTCCTGCAGGATGGCGCTGATTTCTGAAAGGGCCTCTTCCGGAGCCATATCAGCCAGTATTTTTCGGATTTCCACCATGTCGTTTGGTTCACCTCCGTTTGTTCAAAACATCTTTCGGCCGGATATCAGATCGTTTGCCACCTGAATCAACATCTCGACGATTTGTAAGATTCGTTGATCCGCCAGCTCGTAATAAATAAACGGACCCTGCCGCTCAACAGTGACCAGGAGGGAGTGTTTGAGTTCCTTCAGATGGTGTGATACCAGCGGCTGGGACAGGCCCAGTTCTTCCACAATGGCCGAGACCGACTTCTGTTCGCCGCTGATACAATGGAGTATCCGGAGACGATTTACGTCCGAAAGACTTTTGGCCAAAAAGGCCACTTGCTGAAGTTGCTCAGGTTCCACCTCGGATTCCTCACACGATAAAGCACGATATAAATGTATGTTTATGTAATAATCCCGACTGTGTCAACAGAAAATTCCAGCCTGCAGCAATACTCATTATGAAGTGGACCTGGAGTCGAAATGCTGTGTGAGTGGCATCTTGCCATCCCGCCCGTAGGCGGGACTGGTCGCAGATCCCGTCTTTAGCGGGGAAAGCCGCTCCCACAAGGGAAATTTTCCAAAATAAGAATTGCCGTCGAGCATGTTTCAATGCGCTTTGCCTGATTGAGAGAAGATTCCAGGAAACTTGACGGGAGGGGCCGAGATCACCCGCGATAAGATCATGGGGAGAAGGAAGAAGTTGGAAAAAGCCCGGGAATAGATGGACAGGCCACCCTGAGTGAAGGGAGGGGCCCCAGGCCGATTTCCCTGCCTGAAGGCCCCATCTGATAGTTACGGCTAACTCCCCATTATCCCTTGATAATCCTCGGGAGCATCATGTGGTGATGGGGGCAGATGGATGTCGGATTCTGATAGGCGCAGCCTGCAAAAACCACCAGGTAGTCCCTTATTCGCGGAAAAGACACGATCTCGTCCACATACCCCCTCTTGGCGCAGTAGATGGGCCGTGAGTTGTCGTAATACTCCTTTGCCAGGGCGTTCATCTTGTCGATGACCGGCCCGAGAGGCCGTCCCGCATCCTTTTCCTTGACCAGCCGCCTGGCGAATGAGGCCGCGGCCGCGGTCTCGCCGTGCATGACGTAGATCTCCGTGGTGGGGGTTCCTAATGTAAAGGCGTTATGATTATTGGCCGTGGGGCCTCCCATAATATAGTGGGCCGCCGCGGTCCCCTTCCTCAAAATGATACATATCTGGGGCACATCTGTCTGCTCGATGGAGTATATGAGGGACTGGCCCAAACCCAGGAGTTCCGCCTTCTCCGCAATATCCCCCACATCGATGCCCGAAGTATCCTGAAACCATACGATCGGGACCCGGTCCCGGCCGCAGAGGGTGACGAATTCATTCATCTTGATGAGACCCTGGCGGTACAGCTTGCCGCCGACACCCGGATAGGGGGCGTATTCAGGATATTTGGCCCCTAAGAATCCCTGACGGTTCCCGATAAATCCCATAAGGAACCCATTGATCTTGGCCAGGCCGGTATAGACCTCGGGACCGTAGCCGGGCCTGAACTCCATGTGCTCGCTGTTGTCAAAGAGACGGGCAAGCATCTCATCGAAGTTGTAGCTCCGCTTCTGGTTGAAGGCGACGATATGATTGATATCCTCCCCTGAGAATTTGGGCGCCTTGGGCTCGGCCACCCGGAAGAAGTCGGGGTGGTAGGCCGGGACCATGTCCATGTATTTTTTCAGGGCATCCAGGACCCCTTCTTCCGTATCATAGACCTCTTTGAAGAAGCCGGTCTCATTGTAGTGGATGGGAACGCTGCCCGGCGGCACCTCTTTGAAATGGCGTGTCGCCTCGATCAACTGCTCGGCCCCGTCTTCATCAAAAGATCCCTTGGGACTCATCCCGCTCACGATCCCGCCGCCGCCCACGGCGATATTGGCATCCTTATGCGCCAGAAGAATGGTGGGGCTGATCCCCTGATACCCGCCGCCGGCCGGGTTGGTGCCATAGATGCCGGCCAGTACCGGCACCCCCACCTTTTCCAGTTCGGCATGACGGAAGAAGGTGGTGCCGTTTCCCCGCCGGTTTGCATAAACCTCCTGCTGCTCCGGCAGTTTAACGCCGCTGCAGTTGACGATCCACACCAGGGGGACATGAAGCCGTTTGGCCATGTCCGTCACCCGCAGTTGATTGTCGGCCTGTCCGCTGATCCAGGCCCCTGCCATCACCTTGTTGTCAAAACCGATGACCACGGCCCATTTGCCGTTGATCTTGGCCAGTCCGTCAATAACGCCGGTGGTGCCCTCCTCGTTAAACTGCGGGTTATACAGGGTATGGAGCGGGCACCAGGTCCCGGGATCGATGAGATATTCGATCCGCTCCCACACGGTCAGCTGGCCGCGTTTCTTTATGATTTCGGCCGGAATTCCGGCGTTTTTCACCGCCTCCACGGCCTCGCCTACCGCCTCTTCCACCTTTTTGATTTCAAGGACATTTTCCTCGGAATCGGTCTTCTGTTTATCTGTAAGGGGTTTCCCCAAAGGTGTCATCTTTTCAAAATAGGGTCTCATCTATTCCTCCAATACCCGGGTAAATCCGGGAAGTGCCTAAAGTGAGCGAAGTGACTAAAGTTCTTATAGTGCAATGGCCAATTCCGGAATTCCTCAATTCCTCAATCCCTGAATCTCTATTTCCCTACCGGTTGGCCTTTCGGATGCCCAACTGGTCCAGGGCGATAATCCACTTGCAGATATTGGCGGAACCCTCCACCATGTAGTAAGGGGGCGCGTCCCGGTAGAATCTGGCCACCGGGTATTCCGTGGAATAGCCGTAGGCGCCCATGATACGCATGGCCATCTGGGTGGCCTTGGCCGCGATCTCACCCGCCAGATACTTGGCATGGGCCACCTCCAGGGTGTTTCCCAGATTGCCCTGATCCTTTTGCCATGCCGCCTTGTACACCATCAGCCGCGCCGCCTCGATTTCGGAGGCCACCTGGGCGATCATGTCCTGGTTCATCTGGAACTTGCCGATGGATTGCCCGAACTGTTCCCTCTCCTGGCAGTAGGCGGTCACCGTGTCGAGGCACGCCTGGGCAAGACCGACGCCCCCGGCCGCGGCCGAAAGCCGTGACTGGTTCAGGGAACCGAAGACGATTTTGGACCCGTCCCCGGGCTTTCCCAGGATATTTTCCTTGGGCACCTTTGTGTCTTCGAGATAGATCTCCCCGGTGGGCGTGGACCGGGTGCCCAGCTTGTCCAAGTCGGTGGTCGTCACCCCGTTGAAATTCTTGGGCTCCACCACAAAGGCGGAAAGCCCCTTTCCCCTGGCCTCCCTGTCCGTGTAGGCATAGTAGATAATGACGTCCGCTGCGCTGGCGTTGGATATCCAGGTCTTGGAGCCGTTCAAAAGCCAGTGATCCCCCTTGTCCTGGGCCGTGGACTTCAGGGCCATGACATCCGAACCGGCATTGGGTTCGGTGATGCCGAATCCGCCCACGTATTCAGCGGTCACCAGCTTGGGAATATATCTTTCTTTCAGTTCGTCCGTTCCGTACCTGAAAATGGTAAAGGCGCAGCCAAGGGCCTGCATATTGATCTGCACCCTTACGGAGCTGGATGCCTTGGCCATCTCTTCGGTGAGGATCATGGCCGCCAGCCAGCCCATTTCATTTCCGCCGTATTGCTCCGGGATGACGGTGCCGAAAAATCCCAGCTCGCCCATCGGTTTGATCACTTCCTCATAGGGGTAATAGTGGGCCTCATCCCATTCATCCGCGTGGGGCGCGATCTTTTCAGCGGCAAAATCGCGCGCCATATCGCGGAGCATCTGCAGCTCTTCACTCAAGCCAAATTCCATCGGTGTAACCTCCTTCAATTTATGAAAATGACATTCATCTCAACAGGATACCAACTGAAAACGCTAAAGCCATAATATATATCGCATGAGACCCTGAATGGCAACAACTTTATTCACATTGTAGCTACATTTTAACTATATGGCAGACCGTTCAGTGGGGAGGGCGGAGGGGAAGGGCATGAGAGGGTGAGAAGGTGAGAGGGTGCGAAAAAGAAGGTGGGGCCGTAAAGGGAACGGAAAGTCGGAGGAAGAATGGGGATGGCCTTTTTTTGATTTTACTCATTGACATTTATTTAATAACGGCTTACAAAGACGGGGATCGAAACTTACCTATGGATTCGAAGATAAACGGAGGAGGTTAATGAATGGAACCGCTAACCATCAATCGTAAAGAGAGCAAGCTGCGGGTTGCCCCGGAATGGGCCGACGTCTGCTTCGCCTGCGGCACCTGCGCGGGAGGCTGTCCCGTAACCGGCGTGGACGGCATGGACCCGAGGAAGGCTGTTCGCATGGCGGCGCTGGGTCTCGACCAGGAGCTGATCGATTCACGGTTCCCGTGGATCTGCACCCTGTGCGGCCGCTGCGAATATGCCTGTCCCCAGGGCGTGGAGATCCTGAAGATGATGCGCCGCGCAAGGACCCTCAGAGAGCGGGACAAGGTCCCCGGACCGATCCACAAGGGCGTGGTCATGTGCCTGGAGAGGGGGAACAATCTCGGGATTCCCAAAGACGATTTCCTCTTTCTGCTGGCCGATTTGTCCAAGGAGATGTCTGAGGACGAAGGATTCCCCGGTTTCTATGCCCCGGTGGATCAGAAGGGTGCCAATATACTGGTGACCGTCAATTCCAAAGAACCTTTTGGGGAACCCGATGACATGAAGTTCTGGTGGCGCATCTTCTACGCCGCCAGGGAGAGCTGGACCACCACCTCGACGAATTGGGAAGGGGTCAACTGGGGCCTTTTTTCCGGCGATGATGAGTCCATGAGGGAAATCACCGGCAGGATTGTCAAACATCTGGAGGAATTGGAGTGCAAGACGCTACTCCTGCCCGAGTGAGGCCACGCCTACTATGCGACTAGGCTTAGTCTGCAAACGTGGTTCCCAGAGGTTTTTGAGAAATACAGAGTGGTTTCAGTGCATGAGCTGCTGAAAGAATACATCGAGACCGGAAGGATCAAGGTCGATAAATCCATCCATGAGGAGCTGACCACGGTACACGATCCCTGCAACTACGGTCGAAAAAGCATGAAGGCCTTTGGAGAGGCCTTTTTCGAAGAACCGAGGTGGGTCACCCAGCAGTGTTGTGAAAATTACGTGGAGATGCACCCCAACCGGATGAACAATTTCTGCTGCGGGGCCGGGGGTGGGGCCTGGGCTATGCCCTATGATGCTGAGAGGATATACTACGGCCGGGTCAAGGCCAAACAGATCATGGACACCGGGGCCAAGATGGTCATCGCCCCCTGTCACAACTGCCGGGACCAGATTATGAAGGCGCTTACCAAAGAATATGGTCTTGGAATCGAGACCAAGTATCTTTGGGAACTGGTGGCGGATTCCCTGATCATCGAACCGTGGACCGAGGAAGAGATCCAGAAGGCCAATGAGCTGAGAGACGCCCAGTACGAAAGGGACGAGATCGATCTGGACGAAGAAATGTAGGCGTATTCCTGAAGGATAATCCTATTGCAATAGAAAAGCCCCCTGTGAAAACAGGGGGCTTTTTCGTTTGGCTTTTCTGAGTTGACCTTCTCCCGGTGTTCTGTCATAAAAACCCAAGAACATCCCTACCTCAGTTCATTGACTCACACGGAGCCACAAAGAACACAAAGAAAGGGCTTTCTCCGTTTCTTTACAAAAAAATCCTTTGTGTGCGTCTTTGTTTACCCCGTAGCTTCGGAAAATGGTACTGGGGTGTGAGATATTGGGGTTGCTGGTATCCGCTTTAGATTACTTTAGGCACTTCTCTCAGGTGCCCATCTCCCATGAGGAGAGGTACCGTTCCTGCTCTTCTGTGAGCGTGTCGATCTCGATCCCCATGGATTTAAGCTTGAGTCGCGCGATCTCCTCGTCGATCTCCGCAGGGACCGGGTAGACCTTTTTCTTGAGATCGGCGTGGCTTTTGGCCATATATTCCGCTGACAGGGCCTGGTTGGCAAAGCTCATGTCCATGACGCTGGAGGGGTGTCCTTCTGCGGCGGCCAGGTTGATAAGCCGTCCTTCCCCCAGCAGATAGACCCTGCGACCGTTTTTGAGGCTGAATTCCTCCACAAACTCCCTGACGGGACGCCTGGTCTGTGAGGCATCGGCGAGCCCCTTGAGATCCAGTTCCACATCAAAGTGGCCCGAGTTGGAGACCATGGCCCCGTCTTTCATGACCAAGAAATGCTCGGCCCGGATGACGTTCATGTCCCCTGTCAGGGTGCAGAAAAAGTCTCCCAGCGGCGCTGCCCGGGCAATGGGCATGACCTGGAACCCGTCCATAACCGCCTCCAAGGCCCGAAGAGGACTCACTTCACACACGATCACATGGGCTCCGTGACCCTTGGCCCGAGTGGCCACGCCCCGTCCGCACCAGCCATAGCCGCTGACCACGAAGACCGCGCCGGCAATGAGCCGGTTGGTGGCCCGGATAATCCCGTCCACGGTGCTCTGGCCGGTCCCGTAACGGTTGTCAAAGAGGTGTTTGGTGTCGGCATCGTTGACGGAGATGATGGGGAACTGGAGCACCCCGTCCTTTTCCATGCTCCTGAGCCGGATGACGCCGGTGGTGGTCTCTTCGGTGCCGCCGATGACGTTCGAAAGAAATCGTTCCCGGTCTGCCTCAGACAGACCCCTTCCCCACTCACTGACAGAGGACTCCAGATCGCCCCATTTTTTCAGGGCAATGAAATGGAGCGAACTGACCAGGTCGGCGCCGTCATCCATGGTCAGGTGGGGCTCGTGTTTGAGGGCTGAAAGGATATGACTGTAATAGGTCCCATGATCCTCTCCCTTGATGGCAAACACCGGGATCTCGTCATCTGCCACCAGGGAAGCGGCCACGTCGTCCTGGGTTGAAAGGGGATTGGACGCGCACACCACCACGTCGGCCCCCCCGGCCTTCAGGGTCTTGGCAAGGGCTGCGGTTTCCGTTGTGACATGGAGACAGGCGGAAAGCCTGAGCCCCTTGAGGGGTTTTTCCTCTTGAAAACGTTCTCTGATGATCTTGAGGACCGACATGCTCATCCCGGCCCATTCAATCCTCAGGCGGCCCTTTGCTGCCAGCCCGATGTCCTTGATATCATAATCCATTTCAGTTAACCTCTCTTTTTGATGTTATGGGTCTGTTCAATAAGTCTCATTATGGAAAAATCACCTTGTGGGAGCGGGTTCCCCCGCTAAAGACGGGATCTGAGACAAGCCGCGAAAACTCGTGGCAAGATGCCACCCACACAGGATCTTGACTCCAAGCCCAGCGTATAATGAGAATTGCGGGTGTCTGTCCGTATTTCGGCCCTTACAATCCTTGCGAGCCGGCCGACGATCTATTTTACCGCTTTCTTGAGGGCCTCGATCGCGTCTGTTTTTTCCCAGGTAAATTCGGATTTCTCCCGGCCGAAGTGACCGTAGTTGCAGGTCTTGGCATAGATCGGTCTGAGAAGGTCGAGCCGTTCGATAATCGCCGCCGGCCTCAGGTCAAACTCCTTTTTGACGATCTCCGTCAACTCACTGCTGGGAAGGACGCCCGTACTGTAGGCGCCGACCATCACCGAAACGGGTTGGGCCCGTCCAATGGTGTATGCCACCTGGATTTCGCACCTTTCCGCCAATCCTGCGGCCACAATATTCTTCGCGATATACCGGCACATATAGGAGGCGCTCCGGTCCACCTTGGAGGGATCTTTTCCGGAAAAAGCCCCGCCGCCGTGATACCCGAATCCGCCATAGGTGTCCATAATAATCTTCCGTCCGGTGAGGCCGCAATCTCCCATGGGACCTCCTACCACAAACCGGCCCGTTGTGTTGATAAAATATTCGGTCTGTTTATCCAGCATCTCAGGAGGGATCACCTCCTGGATGACCTGTTCAATGATGGCCTCGCGAAGGGTATCGTAATCCACATCAGGGTTATGCTGGGCCGCGATAACCACCGAATGAATTCTGGAAGGACTTCCCTCTTTATATTCAACAGTGACCTGGGATTTGCCGTCCGGCCTCAGCCAGGGAAGTTGGCCGGATTTTCGCACGTGGGCCAGTCTCCTGGTCAGACCATGGGCAAGGTAGATCGGCATCGGCATCAGTGTCTTGGTTTCAGTGCATGCGTACCCGAACATGAGACCCTGATCGCCCGCCCCCTGCTCCTTGAAAAGACCTGTCCCGTTCACTCCCATGGCAATATCCGGGGACTGCTTGTCAATGGTGGAGAGCACCGCGCATGTTTCCCAGTCAAACCCCATGGAGGAATTTCTGTAACCGATGTCCCTGATGGTATTTCTCACGACCTCCGGCATATCCACGTAAGCGGATGTGGTGATCTCGCCTGAGATCATGGCCATGCCGGTGGTCACCAGGGTCTCACACGCCACCCTCGCCTTGAGGTCTTGTTCCAAGATGGCATCCAGAATGCTGTCGGAGATCCGGTCGGCAACCTTATCGGGATGGCCTTCGGTGACCGACTCGGAGGTGAATAAAAAGTTGGATGGTTTCATTTGGTATCTCCTTTCATGTATGTATACATACAACGTTGGGTGTTGATGCGTCCCTGTTCGGCCGAGGGTCCATGCTGAATAGGGTGCGTGTTAAGCGCCGGTCACCCGAAGCCATAGACAGGTCTTTTTTTCGAATGCCGCTTATCGGTTTGAAGCCTTTCGAAGCAGGCAGTTATCGATAAGCCGGGTCTTACCCACCCTAACGGCCAGGGCCAGGAGGACTTCTTCTTGGAGGACATCCACATCGTCCAGGGTGACCGGATCGCAGAGGGCAACATAATCGATATCGGTAAAGGGATGGCCCAGGATGAGAGACCTGACCGCATCAGCAACGGCCTTCGCCCTGTTCTCGCCGCCTTGGAATAAATCCCGGGCCAGATCGATTGATTCTTTCAGGCAGAGGGCAGACGCCCGTTCTTCCTGGCTTAGATAGGTGTTTCTGGAACTCATGGCCAAACCATCCGGTTCGCGCACTGTGGGAACACCCAGGATCCGGATGTCCATATTGAGGTCCATGACCATCCGACTGATGATTGCCAGCTGCTGATAGTCCTTCTGCCCGAAAACCGCCAGATGGGGTTTGGTGATATTGAACAGCTTGGCAACGACCGTGGCAACCCCGTCAAAATGGCCGGGTCTGGAAAGGCCGCAGAGGTGCTGTGGGAGATTTTCGACCTGGACCCGGGTCTGGAAATGATCCGGATATATCTCTTCAACCGATGGCATGAAGACGATGTCGACTCCAGAGTCACGGGCCTTTTGAAGGTCGCCCTCCGTATCCCTCGGATATTTGTCGAGGTCCTCGGCCGGCCCGAACTGGGTCGGGTTGACAAAGATGCTGATGATCAGTTCATCCGCGTGGTACTTCCCTGCCCGCATTAATTCCAGGTGGCCCTCATGGAGAAACCCCATGGTCGGCACCAGGGCGATGGTCCGCCCTGCGCCGCGCAATGCATCGGATCTCTCCTGCATTTCTCGAACGGTTGTTATCACTTCCATGACCAGGCCTCGGGAAGGGCGCCATACAGCCCCCTGTTACAGCAAAATCAAATTTTATATCAATCCGTTTCAGGCTTGTCAACCTCAAGGATCGACGCAAGCCTCAGGAACTCATCCATGGTAAGGGTCTCTGCCCGTCTTGCGGGGTCGATGCCGCAGCCCGTTATCTGTTTTAAGAGGACACGCGGGTCCCGGCCGGGGAGATATCCCTTAAGAGAATTCAGCAGGGTCTTCCTCCTGTGGGCAAAGGCCCATCTTACCGTTTTCCTGAAATCGTCTTCGCCGACCCCGTGACTGGGATATGGTTGCTCAAAATCGAGTTCGATGACCATTGAATCGACCTTTGGAACGGGATGGAAGGTATTCCTCGGCACCTCAAGCAGACGCGTGGGCCGGGCATGGTAGCGAATCAGGAGGGTCATGGCCCCATAATTCTTGGTGCATGGGGAGGCGGTCAGCCGTTCGGCAACCTCTCGCTGAAACATGAGCACCGCCCGTGACAGCCGGTCACGATGATGTATCAGTTTCTTCAGTACGGGAGAAGAGATGTTGTACGGCAGATTGCCGATCACCTGGATCTTTTCCGAAGGCGGGAGGGGGATCGCGTCAAAATCGAATCTCAAGATATCCTGACAGACAAGATTTACATTGGTAATGCCCGAGGCGGAGAGCCTTTTTCGAAGAAAATCCGTCAGGCGGATGTCCTTTTCCACGGCCACGATGCTGGAAACGGCCCTGGAAAGGGGGAGGGTGAGGGCCCCCTGTCCGGGACCTATTTCCAGGACCACGTCGGACGATCGGAAGCCTGCTGAAGAGATGATTTTGTCGGGGATGACTGCATTAATAAGAAAATGCTGGCCCAGCCGCTTGTCGGGCTGAAGAGATCTCTCCCGGCTCAATAATCTGTGACGCGCCAATTTTTCCTGCCCTTCCTCGATTCGCGCCAGGCCTTTATCTTTTTAAAGATAAAGAGGAGAATGAAGTAGGAGGGGATTGCGGTGACGATTCCCATGATCAGACCGCCTGTGAGAAAGGAGCCAATCATGAGTCCCCCGGCCGCCAAGATTTTCTCTGCGATCACCATAGCGTCCTCACCCAGGCGGACAGATGCCATGATGGAAGAAAACCTCCCCATCTGCTGTCCCTCTATGCCCAATACATACGCCCCCAGTTTTTGGCTGTAATAGTATAGAAAATACCAGTTCAGCGGGTTGCTGATCCAGGTGCCGAGGGCCGCGGTGATTTTGCTCCCCTTAAACACAAGGGCCAGGGCCACAGCCAGGGCCATCTGAACCGGCATAATCGGCATCATGCCGGCGAAGATGCCGAAGCTCATCCCAAGGGCCAGTTCATGGGGTTCTCCCCTTAGACGGATGAATCTGAGATAATAATATCGGATCTGCCTTTTGAGTTCCAAAGTGGTAATCTATTCCTTACACATGGAGATGAAAAAATGAGCGGTCACGGGTTCAAAGATTCCCCCCCTTGCGCGGGATTTGAGTTTCAATCCGGGAGAGGGAGGTTGTCTATCGAAAACTTGGATCTCACATCTGCGGACATGTCGGCGGTCTCCCCTCGAAGCAGCCGATGATAGCCGGCCGCTGCAATCATGGCGCCGTTGTCGGTGCAGTATTCAGGCCTCGGAAAATAGACCCGAACCCCTTCCTCTGCCGCGGCTTCGGACACCCTCTCCCTGAGCGTTTGGTTGCATGCGACGCCTCCTGCCATGACAACCGATGGGGCGTTGGTCCGCCTCCTCGCTGCCATTAGTTTGTGAACCAGCACGTCCACCACCGATTCCTGGAACGAGGCTGCAATGTCGGCAAGGGTTGTTCCCTGATCGTGCGTTTCCCCATCTTCGTGCCATTTTTTCATATACAGGGCAACCGCTGTTTTGAGGCCGCTGAAACTGAAGTCAAGGGAGTCTTTTTCCATATACGCCCTGGGAAACAGAACCCTGTCGCAGACCCCGTTTCCGGCCATTCGTTCTATGGCCACCCCGCCCGGATAGCCGAGACCGGAGATCTTGGCGACCTTGTCGAATGCCTCGCCCGCGGCATCATCCAGGGTCTGGCCCATCAGCACATAGCGGCCAAATCCCTCCACATGATATAAACTGGTATGTCCGCCCGAGACCGTCAGGGCGACAAAGGGAAACGGGGGAGGGGTCTCTTCCAGGAAGATGGAGAGGATGTGTCCTTCCAGGTGGTTGACTGCTGCCAGTGGGATATTTAGGACATACGCCAGTCCTTTGGCATAATAAAGACCTACGAGAAGTGCTCCCACCAGTCCCGGCCCGACCGTTACCGCAACGCCGTCCAGGTCGTCCAATTGAATACCGGCCTTCGACAGGGCCTCCTCAACCACGGGCATGATGTTCCGGGTATGTTCCCGGGAGGCCAGTTCAGGGACGACACCCCCGTGGGGATGGTGGACCTCCACCTGAGAATGGACCACATTGGAGAGGACCGATTTTCCGTCGATCACCACGCCGGCAGATGTATCATCACAGGAGGTATCGATGCCTAGGATGATCATGGAAAAAAGTCGCAAGAACGTCGAACGTCGAACGTCGACCATCGAACGTGGAACGAAAAACAAATATGGCGTGCAGTCGCTTTGCTCATTTGGGTCCCTTCAGTCGTTTTTGCGTCTGTCCTGCGCAAAATTAGATCCGGACACTGTCCTTTTCATCCCGGTTATTTGTTTTCCACGTCCAGACCAAAGGCCCTGTGGAGGACCCGCACCGCCAATTCCGTGTACTTCTCTTCAATAACACAGGATATCTTTATCTCGGAGGTGCTGATCATCATGATATTGATATTCTCCTGGGCCAGGGTCGCAAACATCTTTTTGGCGACCCCGGCGTGCGTCCGCATCCCCACGCCGATAATGGAGACCTTGGCAATATCTTCATCACCCAAGACCCGTTCTGCGCCGATTCCCGCGGCCACCTCGCTGACCAGCTTCATGGTCTTGTAGAAGTCGGTCTTGGGAACGGTAAACGTCAGGTCGGTCATCCCGTCCTGGCTCGTATTCTGAACGATCATGTCCACTACGATGCCGGCCTTGAAAACAGGATCAAATATCCGGGAGGCGATCCCCGGCTGATCCGGCACCTTGCGGATGGTCACCCGTGCCTCATTCTTGTTGTAGGCAACCCCCGATACCGCGACCCTCTCCATATCCTTTGTCTCCGCAACCACCATGGTACCCCTTTCATCGGTAAATGTTGATCTCACATGAATCGGCACGCCGAATTTTTTTGCAAATTCAACCGATCGGATTTCAAGGACCTTGGCCCCCAGGCTGGCCATCTCCAGCATCTCTTCGTAGGCGATGAAATCCATTTTTTTGGCCTTCGGGCAGACGTTGGGATCTGTGGTATAAACGCCGTCGACATCCGTATAGATCTCGCAGACATCCGCTTTCAAGGCTGCGGCCAGGGCAACGGCCGTGGTGTCGGACCCGCCTCGTCCCAGCGTGGTAATGTCTCCATGATCATCGATACCCTGGAACCCCGCCACCGTTATGATCCTGCCGTCTTCCAGGTCCCGGGCAATCCGTTCCGTTTTAATATCGTGGATCCGCGCCTTCCCGAACAGATCATCGGTGCGGATCGCCACCTGGAACCCGAGGAGGGAACGCGCATCATGGCCCATCGATTTTACAGCCATTGCAAAGAGGGCCACACTCACCTGCTCCCCTGTGGACATGAGGACATCCAACTCCCTCGGATCCGGGTCCTCGGTCAATTCGTGGGCCAGCCGGATGAGCCCGTCGGTTTGACCGGCCATGGCCGACAGGACCACCACCATCTGGTTGCCCTCCTCGGCGACCCGGATCACCCTCTCGGCGACCGCACGGATTTTTTCAATGCTGCCCACCGAGGTTCCGCCGTACTTCTGAACAATGAGTGCCATAATCGCTCTTATCTTACCTCCTTTTTCACCGCTCTCAGAATGCTCACCGCCTCCGGATGGTGTCCGGAAAGCGTAATTTCGCGGGAGTGCTCGTCCAGAATTTTAATCCGGACCTTCAAATGTCTTTCGGGGAGGATTTCGGGCCAGCGATCGGCCCACTCCATCACTGAAACACCGTTTCCATGCAGATATTCATCAAGACCGGCATTCAAGAAATCAGCGGCCGTTTCCAGGCGATAGACATCCATATGAAACAGCATACACCTGCCCTCATACGCGTTCATGAGGGCAAAGGTGGGACTGGTGACCACCTGGTCAGGCGAAACCCCCAGCCCCAAGGCCAGCCCCTTGGTAAACCACGTTTTTCCACTCCCCAGGTCCCCGGCAAGGGCGATCACATCTCCCTCTTGCAGGTGTGCGCCCAATCGCCGGCCCAGGCAGACGGTCTCCTCACCGGAAGATGTCCGGCAGGTGACGGAATCCCCATTCACCCCGCAATCGTCCTTATCAGGTCTGCCTTGCCGATAATCCCGACCAGGCGATTTCCATCCATGACCGGGATGGTGTAGATCTTCTTCTGGGTCATGAGGGTGGCGATTTCATCGATAGGGGCCTTTTCATCTACGGTGACGGGCTTCTTGGTGTATAGATCTGCGACCGTGGCGGCGCTGACCCGTTGGAACTCTTTTTCGATATTCTTCGGGTTTTCAAGATAGATAACCGCATCGAAGAGGGTCACCACGGTAGGGATGTGGAGTTTCCTGTCTTTGCGGATCAGGTCGCTTTCACAGATGATCCCGATAAGCGACCCGTCGTCGACGACTACGGGGACCCCGTTGATGTGGTTGTTGTAAAGGATCCCCGCCAACTCTTTCAGGGAGGTCTCCTTTTTGACGGTAATCACCTCTGTCGTCATAATATCGCTGGCATTTAACATCTCATGCCCCCCTTTCCATCACCACCATGGCAATGCCGTAATCCCCATCGTCTGAAAGACTCAGGTGAATGCCGGTTATCCCTTTCTCCCGGCAGGTCTCCGCGGCCACCCCGAAAAGCCTCAGGCCGGGTTTTCCCGAAGGATCGTTGAACACCTCGATATCCCGCCAGCGGATCCCCCTTCGCATACCCAGGCCCAAGGCCTTTGAGAACGCCTCCTTGGCAGCGAACCGAAGCGCGAAGGCGGCGTGGGGAGCGGGTCGTCGGCGGCAGATTCGGGCCTCCTGGTCTGTAAATACCCGTTTGATAAATCTGTCTCCCCAGGTGAGAAGCACCTTCTCCATCCTCCGGATGCTCACCAGATCTACGCCGGTTCCATAAATCATGCTAATAATACTTGACCAGATCGATCATCTTCCGGACCGCCTGTTCAAAACCGATCAGGACCGCCATGGCCACGATGCTGTGTCCGATGCTGTATTCCTGGATATGGGACAGGTCCTTGAATCGTTTTACATTTACATAATCAAGCCCGTGCCCGGCGCTGATGTCGAGGTTCAGGGTTGCGGCCGATTCAACGGCCCGGGCAATTCGGCCAAACTGTTCCACGGCCTCCGGTTCGGATCGCGCCTCTGAATAGTGACCTGTGTGGACCTCTATAATATCCGCCCCGCACTGGTGGGCCGCCTTGATCTGCTCAGGATCGGGATCAATAAAAAAGCTGACCCGGATGCCCGCCCCCTTGAGACGTCGGACCATATTGTTGTAATGACCCGGCCGGGCCCTGACGTCAAGTCCCCCTTCGGTGGTAAGCTCCTCCCTCTTCTCGGGGACCAGGGTGACCAGATCCGGCTTGACATCCAGTGCGATATCCACGATCTCCTCGACAGCGGCCATCTCCATGTTCAGCCGGGTCTTCACTGTCTCCCGCAGGAGTCTCAGGTCCCTGTCGTTGATGTGCCGCCGGTCTTCCCTGAGATGGCAGATGATGCCCTCGGCGCCTGCCAGTTCAGCCAGACCTGCCGCAAGGACCGGGTCAGGCGCGTCGCCTCCCCTGGCCTGGCGCACCGTGGCGACATGATCCACATTCACCGCTAACCGTGCCATTCTTATTTCCCTCCCCCTACTAATGCCATCAACCGTTCCTCTTCTTTCTCCATGAGAACCGCCTGCTCCTCGGAACCGATGTGGTCATGGCCTAAAAGGTGCAGAATCCCGTGGATGAGCAGCCGGTCGATCGTCTGTTCCAAAGACTCCCCGTATTCCCCCGCCTCTCTTTGCGCGGTATCCACGGATATGACCACGTCCCCTAACAATTCTGTTATAAAATCATATGGTTGGCCCGATGTACCGGGATCCGCCATGGGGAACGCCAGGACATTTGTCGGCCCGGTTCTCCCCATATATTGAAGATTGAGCTCTGATATGCGGCGGTCATCGGTGAAGAGGACGCTCAGTTCCTTGTCATGACAACCCAAGTCGCTTAAGACCTTCGCCAACTTGGCCTTGATCTCCCTTTTTTTCAATCCGGGAAGTTCCCGGTGAGACTGAATCCGTATCTCCATTTTTTCCCTTTTTGGGGACCGATTCCCTTGGTTCCGCGGCGGCTTCACGGTCGCGGACCGCCACGATTCTTGTAGCGGGTTCAGGGTATTCAACGCGATGGTGGAAAATTCCGCTGAGGGTCTTGTTGAAGCTCTTGGCGATCTCGTGAAGATCCTTCAGGGTCAGTTCACATTCATCCAACTGACCATCGGAAAAAATCTTATTGACCATCTTCTGGACCATCCCCTGGATCCGTGCCGGGGTGGGATCCACCAGCGTCTTGGATGCCGCCTCCACAACGTCCGCAAGCATGACCAGCCCGGCCTCTTTGGTCTGGGGCTTGGGTCCTGGATACCGGAAATCCGCCTCTTCCACCAGAAGACATTTTCCGCCTTTTTTTTCGGCCTGTTCCCTGGCCTTTTCGTAGAAATAGGTGATCAGGGACGTGCCGTGGTGCTGTCTGATAATATCGATGATCTCCTTTCCCAATCGATACTGCCTTGCCAATTCGACGCCGTCCTTGACATGGGAGATGAGAATCAGACTGCTCATGGAAGGGGCCAGCTTTTCATGCTTGTTCATCCGGCCTCCCTGATTTTCGATAAAATAGAGGGGCTTCTTTATCTTTCCGATATCATGATAATAGGCAGCCACCTTTGCAAGGAGGGGATTGGCATTGACTGCCCTGGCGGATGCCTCCACCATGTTGCTCACGATCACGCTGTGATGATAGGTACCCGGGGCCTGGACCATGAGTTCCCGCAACAGCGGCTGGTCCAGATTCGCCAGTTCGAGGAGTTTAATATCCGTGGTGTAGCTGAAAGTCATTTCTATCAACGGAAGGATCCCCGTGGCCACCACCCCCACCAAAACGCCTCCAAGAAGGGCTGAACAGAATGCAACAAGCGCCTCAAGGGAAAAGAATGACCCGTATAACCCCTCGATGGAAAGGGCCAGAATTATGTTGGCCACACCGACCTTGAGCCCGGCCCTGATAAAGACCCCCCTTTCCCGATATTGTCTCACGCCGTATGCCGCAACCAGGGACCCTACAAAAAAATAGACAAAAAATTCCATCCGTCCATCTATCACCAGGCAGGCAAGGGCCGAGATAATGAGAGAAAAACTGGCGGCTACGCCGATGCCATGGAAGATCGATATGAGCATGGCGCCGCTGGCCACCGGAACGGCAAAGAGCAAGGCCTTGGGAGAAAAGAAACTGTATCCTCTGGCGATTTCAAAGGCCACAAAATTGAATGCAATTACCACCAAGAAGACGAGCAGAAGGGTTGTCCCTTGAAATACCAGGTCCTTTTCCTCTGGACCGGAAGATCGACGGCTGAGGAGGCCCGCCATGTACATGGACGAGAGGAGACATGCAATGAGGATGGCCATGGCAGGCACTCTCCCCAACATCTCCTTCTGTTTCAATAACTTATATTGTTCGCTCAGCTTGATCAGGTGTTCAGGGGTAATCCGTTCGCCTTCCCGGATCAACATCTCGCCCTTTTTCACCTTGAAATAGAAGGGCTTGACCGACTCTCGCGCATGCTCCTTTCTCAAGGCGGTTTCCCGATTATTAAAAGTGAGGTTGGGTTTTATCAGACTGGTGGCGAGTCTCATTACTGTCTGGGCCAGTTCTCTCGGTGTGATATCCCGGGTGAGAACCTTCCCCCGGCTTTCGATAAATTCCCCGGCCGACTTGAGGTCGTGGAATCGGTTAAGATCCGTAACAGTGGTCTCTTTCCCATCGTGGATGTCATGCAGGACAATCCCTTTGGCGCTCTGTTTCACCAGCATCTGGTTATCGCCGACGATCCCGGTTTGAAAGAGATTGGTGGTCAATGTGGCAAGCGCCTTTTCCGCCTCCGAAGGGAAGTCGGTTTTCATTAAAATATCGATCGACTTTTCGTCAAAAGGGATATCAAGAATCTCGAAAAACCGGCTTTTAAAGGCTTTCGTAGTCTCCAGATGATCAGAGAGCGCCTTTTCCGATGCAAGGGACCCGCTGTCATAGGCGTAGGAAAGTTCGATGGATTTGGCCAGATATTCCCTTCCGGACTCAAAGGCCTTGTTTATCTTGGCTGCCATATCCGTTCCGGTGGGATCAAAATCGTAGACAGGGAGCACCTCCCGGAATGCCTCTTGCCGGTTCTTGTCCGTCAGTTCCAGGTTTTCGACGAGAAAATCCCGGGATGCCTTGATATCGCGACCGGCCACATCCCCTAATTCGTATGCCTTGGGTGGCGTCAGAACACTGGGAAACAGGAGAATGGATATGATGACGCTCAGACTCAGCAGGATATACCAGCGCTTGGCCTCGGATCGAACCCACATGCTCCCCCCCCTGGCGCCGTGCCCCTTTGTCGTCCCACGGGACGCGTCCGTTTCCTTTTTCCTTGACGGTTTTCTCTTATTCACGGGCGTCAATATGGATCTGTCAATTTTCTTTGTTGGCATAATCAGGCGACTTCCCTTGAACTCTGTCTGCGGTTTTCCATCTTTTCATAAGCGTCGATGATTTCCTGGACCAGCCGATGCCTGACGACATCTTCCCTCGAAAAGTAGACAAACTGGATTCCCCGTATCCCTTTGAGAGTCTCTTTCGCCTCTATGAGCCCGGAGGTCTTTCCTTTAGGAAGGTCTGTCTGGGTGACATCCCCTGTGATGACCGCCTTTGAGCTGAAACCAAGGCGGGTCAGGAACATCTTCATCTGCTCGGAGGTGGCATTCTGGGCCTCGTCCAGGATCACGAAAGAATCGTTCAGGGTCCTCCCTCTCATAAAGGCGAGAGGCGCAACCTCTATCACTCCCTGTTCCAGGAGTCGCGACGCATTTTCAAAGGACATCATGTCGTGAAGGGCGTCGTACAGCGGCCGGAGATAAGGGTTTACCTTTTCAGAAAGGTCTCCTGGAAGAAACCCGAGGTGCTCCCCTGCCTCCACGGCGGGCCGTGCCAAGACAACCCTGTTGATCTCCTTCTTGATCAGAGAGGACACCGCCATGGCCATGGCCAGGTAAGTCTTTCCTGTCCCTGCCGGACCAATTCCAAAAACGATGTCGAACTTACGGATACTGTCAATGTAGTTCTTCTGGTTGATCGTCTTTGGAGAGATGGTTTTCTTTTTGGAGGAGATGGAGATTTCCTCCTTGAATATGGTTTTAAGATCGGCCGAGCGATCCCCGCTCACAATCCTGACCGCATATTCAACATCACTGGGATAGAGAGGGTAATCAGACTCCAGGAGCCCGTAGAGCTGTTTCAAAATCGCGTCCACAAGGTCGACTTCCCAATCTTTCCCCCTGATGCGTATCACATTTCCCCGGAGGTTCAAAGAAACCCCAGTCCGTTCTTCCAGCAATTGGAGGTGGGCGTTGTGTTCTCCGCATAGACTTCGCAGCAATTCATGGTTCGGGAAGGTCACCTCCCTGCTGATAATTGAATCATCCGTAACAGGTGTTTTATCCAATTAAAAATCCTTCAATTTAAATATGATGGTCTCGTAAAAAGTAAAAGTTAATTAAACGATTGAAATAATTGTAAATAGACTCATTTTTAGCTTGCTTTTTGCCCTACATTTTGGTATAGAAATAGACCAGTTGTTAACCCATTGTAGGTGAAAAGCATGAT